>USBI01000009.1 GCA_900552945.1 uncultured Oscillospiraceae bacterium | reverse complement strand
GGCTATTCGTCGGCAGCGTCAGATGTGTATAAGAGACAGTGCCGAATGCTTCTTTCAGATTGCCGGCCTTATACGCTTCGACCAGTTCGTCAATGGAAAGCATCCGTTCAGAGACTTTGTAGCCCCAGTCTTTGAGCACCTGCACGCAGGATTTTCTGGTAATGCCCGGCAGGATAGAGCCGTGCAGTTTCGGGGTAACGATCTCATCGCCCAGAACGAAGAAGACGTTCATGGCGCCGACCTCTTCAATGTATTTCTGCTCTACGCCGTCCAGCCACAGCACCTGAGAATAACCTTCCGCGCCGGCAACATCCTGCGCTTTGAGGGAAATCGCGTAGTTCGCACCGGTCTTGACCTCACCGGTACCGCCGCGAACCGCACGGACATAGTTACGTTCCACGTAGATGGCGACCGGATTTAAGCCGGTTGCATAGTACGCGCCCGACGGGGAAAGGATAATGAGGAGCTTATAGCTCGAGGACGGATGAACGCCCAAAAACGGCTCGGTCGCGAAGATGAACGGACGGATGTACAGCGCAGCGCCTTCCGAATGCGGGACCCAATCCTTGTCGATCTCGATCAGGGTCTTGAGCGCTTCCAGCATAAAGTCTTCGTCCACTTTCGGGATGCACATACGCTCGTTGGAATTGTTGAGACGTTTGAAGTTTTCCTGCGGGCGGAACAGCTGAATGTCGCCGTCTGCGGTGCGGTAAGCTTTTAAGCCTTCAAAAATGGTCTGCGAATAATGCAGCACCGAGCAGGAAGGATCAAGCGCGATCGGCCCGTACGGAAGGATCTGCGCGTCATGCCAGCCATGTTCTTTGTCCCAGTCCATCATGAACATATGGTCGGTGAAAATGTGGCCAAAGCCCAGCTTGGATTCATCCTGCGGTTTCTGTTTCGGGCAGGTGGTTTTGGTGATTTTAATGTTGCTCATCGGTTCAGCACTTCCTTATAAAAATAACGTACCGGTTCCGTACTGGCGGAACACAGTACAACTGAAATCATTATAGCAACATCCACCCCGATTTTCAACAAATGTGAAGAAGATTTTTGGCTCCTGCAGGGAATTATGTCGATTCTACCAATTCTCGTTGAAAAATCCATTCTCTTCCTATATAATAATATCAGTGTTCTTTATTTCGACCCGGGAAATTCTTCCCGGAAAGGTCCCGCCGGCTGTTTTGCGCCGGTCGGACGATACCTGTTTTCCCGGCCGGCCCTTTGGGCGCGGCGTTGTATCCGAATAATAGAGAGGAGTCGATCAAATGCAGCAGCTTACCGCGGCGCAGTTTCGTGAAAGGATCAAAGACAACCTGACCAATGTGATCGGGATCGCCGAAAACATGGCGGAAAACAAAGACATTTACCAGGCAGTCGCCATGTTTGTCAGCAATCTGGCAAAAGAAAATTACACCCATTTCATATCCAAAGCGAATTCCGAAGGAAGAAAGCGCGTTTACTACCTCAGCATGGAGTTTTTGATGGGACGTTCCCTCAAGACCACGCTGTACAATCTGGGCCTTGTGGATGTGGCGGAAGAGGCGCTCAAGCCCTATCACGTCACGCTGGAAGACCTGTATGACTACGAACCGGACGCGGGCCTCGGCAACGGCGGTCTCGGGCGGCTGGCTGCCTGCTACCTGGATTCGCTGGCGACCACCGGCTATCCGGCGACCGGCTATTCCATCTGCTATGAATTCGGCATCTTCAAGCAGAAGATCATTGAAGGCTGGCAGAACGAGCTGCCGGACAACTGGCTGCCGGGCGGCGGCATCTGGCTCCACCGGGTACCGGATCGCGCGGTCGAAGTCCACTTCGGCGGCGAGATCGAAGAGCGCTGGGAAGACGGCTATCACTATGTCAACTACAAAAATTACGATACGGTGCAGGCCATTCCGTATGATATGTACGTTTCCGGTTTCGGCGGAAAAGGCACTTCTCAGCTACGTCTCTGGCGCGCCCAGAGCCCGGCGTTCGACATGGAAAAATTCAACAACGGCGACTACGTCAACGCCCTCGGCCAAAGCGCCATGGCACAGGCTATTTCCAAAGTCCTGTACCCGAACGACAACCATGTAGAAGGCAAGCTGCTGCGCCTGCGCCAGCAGTACTTCCTCTGCTCCGCTTCCATCAACGACATTATCACCCGGCACATGGCTACCTACGGCACGCTGGAAAATCTTGCCGACAAGGTCGCCATCCACATCAATGACACCCACCCGACCCTTGCCATCCCCGAACTGATGCGCCTGCTTCTGGACGAGTGCGGTTACAGCTGGGAAAAGGCGTGGGATATTACCACCCGCACCTTTGCTTACACCAACCACACGGTCATGAGCGAAGCGCTGGAGTGCTGGAACGAATCCATGTTCAAAATGCTGCTCCCGCGTATTTACCAGATCATCACCGAAATCAACAACCGCTTCTCCAAAGACGTTTACGACTACTACGGCAACAGCGACAAGGTCAATCAGCTGGCCATCATTGCCAACCATCAGGTGCGGATGGCGCATCTGTGCATTGTGGGGTCCCACAGCGTCAACGGTGTTTCCAAGCTGCATTCGCAGATTCTTAAAGACGATGTCTTTCACGATTTCTACTGCATGATGCCGCATAAATTCACCAACGTCACCAACGGCATCGCTTACCGCCGCTGGCTGTACCAGTCCAATCCGGGGCTCACCAAACTGCTCAAAGAGCATATTGGCGACGGCTTCCTCACCGACGGGGCGGAACTTTCCAAAATCAAGAAATACGCGAACAACAAAACCTTCCTCACCGAACTGGCGAAAGTCAAACGGGAGAACAAGGTGCGGTTAGCGGAATACGTGAAAAAAGCAAACGGAATTGTCATCGACCCGGATTCCATTTTCGATGTTCAGGTCAAACGTTTGCATGAGTATAAGCGCCAGCATTTGAACGCGCTCAACATCATGACCGATTACCGCCTGCTTCTGGAAAATCCAAATATGGATTTTGTTCCGAAAACCTACATTTTCGGCGCGAAAGCGGCACCGGGCTATTACCTCGCCAAACAGATCATCAAACTGATCTGCACGCTGGCAAAGACAATCGACAGTGACCCGAAAATCCGCGAAAAACTGCAGGTCGTCTTCCTGGAGGACTACCGTGTCACCCTTTCCGAATTGCTGATGCCCGCAAGTGAAGTGAGCGAGCAGATCTCTCTTGCAGGTACGGAGGCTTCCGGTACCGGCAACATGAAACTGATGCTCAACGGCGCTATTACACTGGGCACCAAAGACGGCGCGAACATCGAAATCGGCGAAGCGGTGGGCGACGAAAACATCGTCAACTTCGGTATGACGGCGGATGAGGTCGCAGAGCTCAAAGCAAGGGGCTACCATCCGCAGCAGTACTACCAGTCCAACGAGAACATCCGCAAAGCAATCGATATGCTGACAAACGGCATCGGCGGCGTGCGGTTTGACGAGATCGCGAATCAGCTCAGAAACAACGACACCTACATGGCGCTCGCTGATTTTGACAGCTACCGCGCGGCTCAGCAGAAGATCAGTGAGATCTACCGCGACCCGATGAAATTCTCGAATATGTCTTTGATGAACATTGCCGGCGCGGGGATCTTCTCCGCCGACCGTGCGATCCATGAATACGCGCACAATATCTGGCATCTGGACGAAACAAATCGATAACTTTTAAACCAAACCCCCGTCCTGCCATGCAGAACGGGGGTTTTCATATTCGGTTTCCACCGAAAAAATCAGAACAGAAAGGAAAACTGAAGCAACATGATGCAGTACCAGTGCAGGGACAGCTTCTATAAAACCCCTTTTGGCGCGGCGGTTCGCGGCAGCCGGGTGCGTTTCCGCATCACGACCCCGCCGGATCTGTATATTAACGAAGCGCAGCTGATTGTCAACAACGGCATAGCGGACCAGGTTGTCCCCATGGCCTATGAAAACACAACAGCTTCGTTTAACTCGTTCCGGGTGATTTATACGCCGGAAGAAACAGGGACCTTTTTTTACTACTTCAAACTATTGACCGAACGCGGCACCCAGTACATCCGCGCGTTTGAAAACGGCTGCGGTTACATGACCGGCGACCAGAACGCGGGCGGCAGCTTCCAGCTCACCGTTTACAGCGAGACCTTCCGCGCGCCGGAAGGATTTACCGGCGGCCTGTTTTATCAGATCTTCCCAGACCGTTTCTTCCGCAGCGGCAAAGAGCATGAAGATGTTCCAGCCGACCGCCTTCTGCGGACCGATTGGGGCGCAACACCGCACTTTCTGCCGGATGAGCGCGGCCGCATCACCAACAACGACTATTTCTGCGGGGATCTGGAAGGCATCCGCTTAAAACTCCCCTATTTAAAAGAATTCGGCATCACGGCCATTTATTTAAACCCCATCTTTGAAGCGCACTCCAACCACCGCTATAATACAGCGGATTATAAAAAAATCGACCCGCTGCTCGGCACCGAGGAAGATTTTGTCGCCCTTTGCCGGGACGCGAAAAAACTCGGCATCCGCGTAATTCTCGACGGTGTGTTCAGCCACACCGGCAGTGACAGCATCTATTTCAACGCGGAAAGCCGTTATCCCTCAACCGGCGCGGCAAACTCCACCCAAAGCGAGTATTTTAACTGGTACTCCTTCCAGCACTGGCCGGACCGTTACGCCAGCTGGTGGGGGATCGATACCCTGCCCGCCGTCAACGAACTGGAACCGTCCTACACTCAATTCATCTGCGGAGAGGGCGGCGTGATCGACTACTGGATGGAGCGCGGCGCTTCCGGCTTCCGGCTGGATGTTGCCGATGAACTGCCGGATGAATTCATCGTCCAATTGCGCAAAGCGGTCAGACGCCACGGCGAAGACAAACTGCTCATCGGCGAGGTTTGGGAAGACGCGAGTAACAAAATCAGCTACGGGGTCCGCCGCCGGTATTTTCTGGGGGATGAGCTCGACTCGGTCATGAACTACCCGTTCAAGGACGCGATTCTCCGCTTTGTGCGGTACGGCAACCGGGATGAATTTATGGAACGCATCCTCACCATCTGCGAACACTACCCGCTTCCGGCGCTTCACACGGCGATGAATTCCATCTCCACCCACGACACCGCGCGCGCCATCACCATGCTGGCGGGCGAAGATGGAAACGGCAAAGACCGGCTCTGGCAGGCGATGCACCCGCTTTCCCCGGAGCAGTACAAAACCGGCGTCAAACGGCTGAAACTCGCCATGGTGCTTCAGTACTCACTTCCTGGCATCCCCTGCATTTATTACGGGGATGAAGCCGGCATGCAAGGCTATACCGACCCATTCAACCGCGGCTGTTACCCATGGGGGCAGCAGGATGAAGAGCTGATGGAATTTGCAAAACAGCTCGGAAAAATTCGGGCCGACTCACCCGCTCTGAAAGAAGGAACTCTGGAATTCCCCGAAACGCCGGCAGACACCCTTGCCGTTCTGCGCACCGACGGAACGCATAGTTTCCTTGCGGTCATCAACACGCTGGACGCGGAGATAAGCCTCCCGCTCGACCCGGCCTATGCTTCCTTTACCCCGGTCATGGGCGAAGTTTACGCGGGAATCCTGCGTTTGAAGCCGTACGGCTATGCTATTTTAACCAAATAATCTCCATCGGGCGGGCCAATGAAACGGCTCGCCTGTTTTTTCTTTGTTTTTGAACCATTTTTACAGCAAAAGCCCCGGTCTTTCAACGATGACAAGAGAACGCTTTTTATATACCGCAAAAACAAAAAGGCACAGCAAACGCTGTGCCTTTTTCGGTCTCTTTAACAGTCTGAGGCCGCTTTTCATCCGTTTTCTTCCGTCGTTTGAGGAAGGTCATCCCCCAACGGAAGGTAATCCCACGTCAACCCTTCCTTATAAATTCCGACATTTCCGCCGAACTCGCGGAACTTCCATTCCCCCTGCGCGGTTTTTTCATAGACCGTGACCCGTTTAAAACCCTCCAGAAGCGGTTTGTCCCCGCCTGTGTACTGCTCGGTCACCGTCAGCTGTTCACCGCCCGGACAGGGTTGAACATAAGCCGAAACCACTTCAAAACCTTCATGGAAAATCAATGGGTAAAACCAGTCGTCTTCCGTGATGGTAAAGCTTCCATCTTCATTAAAATGGCCCATATCGGTAAACGTGCGGAACAGAGAACGGCTGTAACTGCGGTAGGTTTTATCAAACTGAACCAAACTTTCCTCTTCCCCGATATTGGTGTACAACAATTCATATACACAGGTTTCTGTCTGTTTGACCAATTCGGTGGCTTCTTCCAAATCATAAGGCTCTCCCGGGTCAGAATAACAGCCCGAAAAACAAAACAGCACTGCACCGATCAGCGCGGCGCCAATCACTCGTTTCAATTGGATCCTTTTCAATTTTTATGCTCCTTTCAAACCGGCGCATGATAACCGGTACGTTTTGCGTTGTTTCGACATACAATGGTATCAGGCAGGAAGACCATCTCATTTTCTTGCTTCAGGCGCCGCGTTTCTGATTAAATCCTCCGGAAACGGTGCAGACTAACAATGAAGTCAGAATTTGATTCACTGCAAACGCAGCACAAGTTCAAGGAGAGTGAATTCCCGTGCAGATCAAAAGGGGAGAAATTTATTACGCAGACCTGAGCCCGGTCGTGGGTTCCGAGCAGGGCGGCGTCCGCCCTGTGCTGATCGTACAAAACGACGTTGGCAACCGTTACAGCCCCACCGTGATCGCCGCGGCGATCACCAGCCAGCGCGATAAAGCAAAACTGCCCACCCATATCGAAATCGACGCCGCGCGGTCCGGCCTGTCTAAAAACTCAGTTGTCTTACTCGAACAGATCCGCACCATCGACAAACGGCGGTTAAAAGAACGAATGGGTGAAGTGGAACCGGCGCTGATGAACCGAATCAACAGCGCGCTTTCCATCAGTTTCGGTCTGCCCACCGACGGCCGCGGCAGCGCTACATAAGCCGCAAGCCGGACGTTCAACGATATGTAATCTTCAAATCAGGCGCTTTGAAAGCGCCTGATTTTTTTATATAAACCAATCTCACTGCCCAAACTCAGTTATGGGACAAGATTGTCAGCCAAAAAGCGCGGGCGAATTATCCTTCCTGCTTTTCCCGCAAAAGCCCCTGATAAATCTCGCTTTTTTTAAACCCGCTCTGTTTCGCGGCTGCTTTTGCGGCATCCGCCGGGCGCTGACCTTCCTGCTCCAGCTGTTTTGCCAGTTCCACCGCGTCCGCAAGGGTCATTGCCTGTTCCTGCGGCTGGGAAGCGCCCTCCACCACCAGCACGAATTCGCCGCGCGGAGGGGTATTGGCATAATACTCCACCGCCTGCGAAAGGGTAAAGCGCAGCACCTCCTCGTGCAGCTTGGTCAGTTCCCGGGCAATCGATATCTTCCGGTCGCCCAAAGCATCCAACAAATCCTGCAGGGTATTCTGCAATTTATGCGGCGCTTCGTAGAATATCATGGTGCGCGGCTCGTTTTTGATGGCTTCCAGATGTTCCCGCCGGCTTTTTTTGGCGGTGCTCAAGAATCCCTCAAAACAAAAGCGGGAGGTGATAAGCCCGCTGACGCACAGCGCCGAAATTACCGCGCTTGGGCCGGGTACCACCACAGTTGGGATGCCCCGTTCGGCGCACAGCCGCACTAAATCCTCCCCCGGGTCGCTGATGCAGGGCATGCCGGCGTCGGAAACAACAGCGCAGTTTTCCCCTGCTTCAATACGGGAAACTATCTGCTCGCCCCGTTCCCGCAGGTTGTGTTCATAATAACTCACCAGCGGTTTTTTGATCTCGAAATGATTGAGCAGCTTTACGGTCACGCGGGTATCCTCCGCGGCGATGAAATCCACCGAGGCAAGCGTTTCCAGCTGCCGTGGGGTCATATCCCCCAGATTGCCGATCGGCGTACCCACTACATATAACGTTCCGGACATTTTGTTCACTCCATTTACATCGGCAGTCAAAACACGGGCGATTAACTGCGTTTAACAGCCCCAATCAACCGTTTTGCCCGCCCGACAATTCCTTTTTCAAACCAAAATAGCGCCCGCCTTCCTCTAAAAACAGCGGGGGTTCCACCTGCAAAAAGGGTTTGCTCCCCTTTTTTCCTTCCACGAGCACCAGCCATGGGCGGCCCTGCGGATTTTTGGAAACGAACCGCAGCCGCTTTGGCTCCACGCCGTTTGCCCGCATGGCGACGATCACATCCGCAAGCCGTTCCGGACGCTGGCACAGGCAGAGCCTCCCGCCAAACCGCAGGAGCGCCGCCGCACTGCGACAGACGTCTTCAATGGTGCAGAAGATCTCGTGCCGCGCGATCCGCTGCGCGTCCCCGGCGCTTTTGATCCCCGCGCCGGCCGCTTTATAAGGCGGATTGCAGGTCACCAGGTCAAACGTTCCCTTTTGAAGCAGTTCGGGCGCGTTGGAAAGATCGGCACACAGTGCGCTCAGCCGCTCCCCCGCGCCGGACGCCTCGATCCCTTTCTCAAACTGGCGGGCGCCCTCCGGCTGGATTTCCACGCCGATGCAATGCTTTGGAGAATACTCTTTGTATAAATACAGCGGTATAATACCGCATCCGGTCCCAAAATCACAGACCGTATCTTTGCGGCGGGGCGCGGCAAAATCACTGAGCAGAAACGCGTCGGTTCCAAACCGGTGTTCATCGCTCACGAAAACAAAAACACCGTCACCAAGCTGCTCAAAATGCCCCTGTTGCTGGCTTTCCATCGTCCATCTCCTTACAAAAAGATACCGGCCATTCTCTTTGCTGACCGTATTGGTGTTATTATACCATATATCCATGACTTTTTTATAAACAAACATTCTTTTTTCTCTGTCGAATTGACAAAGGCTGTGTGCTATTATATGATAAGAAGTAAATGCAATGAAAGAAAGTAACCGGCACAAAAGCCAGGAAGGAGTTTTCTTTTACATGGATACCGACGGTCAAATACCGCTTTTTTCCATTCTGTTAATTTGTTTGATTCTGCTGGGGGCATTTTTTACGGTCGCCCAAAGCTCCATGATTGCCCTAAGCGACAACAAACTGAAAAAAATGTGCGACGAAGGGCAGAAAAAAGCGCTGCGTGTTCAGCGGATCACCAGCCGCCCGAAACGGTTCAAAGGAACCGCTGAATTCGGGCTGATTGCCTGTGCCATCCTTTCGGCGATTCTTGCGTTTTGGGGATTCTACCCGTTGCTTGTACAGCCGTTCGCGGCATGGCTTGCTCCGTTTGGCGCGCTTCTTCTCGCCAAAATACTGGCAGCAGTCATTATTCTGTTTGTCGTTTTGGTCTGTGTGCTGATCATTTCCCGAACCATTCCCTATTATTTGGGCTGTTCCAACCCGGAGCGTTACGCGTTCATCTGCGCGCCGCTTTTCCGCTTTTTCATGATTCTTTTCACCCCGGGCGTGCTCCTTGTTGGCGGAATTTCCACAGCCGTTGCCAAGCTGTTGGGAGCAGACCCTTCCAAGCAGTCGGCTGATGTCACCGAAGAAGAAATCCGCATGATGATGGATGAAGGCAGTGAAAAAGGCGTCATCGAATCAGCTCAGGTGGAAATGATCAACAACATCTTTGAATTTGATGACACCACCGCCGCGGATGTTATGACCCACCGCACCAACATTGCCGCTGTTCCCAAAACAGCAAGCATCAGCGATGTGGTCAGCCTGTCGGTAGAGGAAGGTTACAGCCGTATCCCGGTTTTCGATGAGGATATCGACAACATTGTCGGCGCCGTTTATGTAAAAGACCTTCTTGTGCTGGTCACCTGTGAATCGTCCGATGAATTCAGCATTGAGAATTTTCTCCGTCCGGTTATGTACATACCGGATTCCGCGAAACTACCGGAACTGTTCAAGCAGTTCACCACAAAAAAGGCGCATCTTGCCGTTGTTGTGGATGAATACGGCGGAACCGCCGGGTTGCTGACCATGGAAGACCTGTTGGAAGCAATCGTCGGCAATATTCAGGATGAATACGATGAAGAGGACGATGAAATCGTAAAACTGGATGACCGGACCTTCACCTTTGACGGAGGCGTTTCTTTGGAAGACTTGAGCAAAGCGCTCGGCGTGGACTTCCCCGAAGACGAGGATGACGAATACGATACGTTGAGCGGCCTGATCATCCACCATCTGGAACGGATTCCCGCCCCGTCGGAAGAAATTTCCATCACCATCAACGGCGTGCTGTTTACCGTGCTGTTGGTGGAAGACCGGCGGATCGCCCGAGTAAAAGCCCAGCTTCCGGAACCCGAGCCGGAACAAACGGATGAATCGGACGACTGATGGAGTGAATACAAAACATAAAAATAAGCCGTTTATTTTAAATTAAAAAAACCGCCTGTCATCACGGGCGGTTTTCTTTTTAACCGACAAGATATCTCTTGATGGTACGGTTATTCTACGCCTTCCCGCTTCCCGCCTATTTTCACATTTTAACCATCCAAAAAATGTCTTGTCACCATATGTATGTATTCCAATTCAGCAACCTTTGGCAAGCGCAAGAGCAACGAGTATTTCATGTGAACCAAAATCCGTTTAAACACAAAAAAGCGCCGGATATCCGGCGCTTTTTATTGATACAACTTTTCTTATTTGCTGACGATTTCGCCCCAAACTTCACCAGAGCAACCGGCAGCGTTCGCTTCGTCGGTATCCAGATGCATAGCGGGAGAAAACTTTTCAGAGACACGGCAAACAACATCGCCAAACGCAAGGCTTCTGTCTGCGCTTTCTACCTTGACCCACACGATCTGCTTGTCAGAAACGCCCAGTTCTTCGGCTTTTTCGGGAGTGAGGTGGATGTGACGTTTCGCAACGATCACGCCTTCGCTCAGTTCCACTTCACCGCACGGACCGACGATTTTGCAGCCCGGTGTGCCGGCAAGGTCGCCGGACTCACGAACCGGTGCGGCAATACCGAGGGTACGGGCATCGGTCGCGGAAATCTCAACCTGGCTTGCGGGACGTTCCGGCCCCAGAATGAGAACGTTTTTGATGGTATTCTTCGGCCCGACAATGCTGACGCGCTCATTAGAAGCAAACTGGCCCGGCTGGCTGAGCATCGCGCGGACGGTCAGTTTTCCGTCTTCCCCGAACAGAGTTTTCAAATCCGCCTCAGTAAGATGAACGTGACGGGCAGATGTTTCAACAATAAACTGTTTTTCCATAATTGCACTCCCCAATTCCCCGCATGGTACAGGCGTGAAAAAGCCGATATTGCCCATGCGGTTCTGCAATACCGGTATGTTGAATCAACGCACTGCTTTTGTTGTTACTTTTATTATAATACATGCAAAATGCCCGGTCAAGCGGAATTGAAGGACAGACTTTGAACAAAGGGCGTATCCGGCAACAATTCAAAACATTGACCGATGCGGTTCATCCTGCTTGCTCGAAACACACAGCCGACCGCCAAAACCGCACTCATACCGAAAAGCCACATTTTCCCGTTGTTATCAAAAAAATCCTCTTGAAACAATTTTCTTGTGTACGGCGCTTATTAGCCCCTAAGATTTAACCGCTGTTTTAAAGTGAAACCCGTAAAACAGCAAACACCTTTGCGGGCAGATGGATGGACTCACCGAAAAATTATTCAAACAAAAGAAAAAAGGAAGCACATTTCTGTGCTTCCTTTTTATATGATTCTTATTCCTCAGTTCCGTAAAGGGTCTGAAGTTTAACAAGGAAGTTGTACTGGTCAACTGCATGCTGTGCAGCTTCGTCGAACAGCTTCTCTGCGCGCTCTGGGAACGCGAGTTTCAGACGGCTGTAACGGGTCTCACCGGAAATAAACTCTTTGTAATCGCCGGTAGCCGGTTTGCTGTCAAGGATGAACGGGTTTTTGCCCTCTGCTTTCAGCGCCGGATTGAAGCGGAACATATTCCAGTAACCAGCTTCAACTGCTTTCTTCATCTCAGCCTGGCAGTTGGTCATACCGCCTTTAACGCCGTGCATTTCACACGGAGCATAGCCGATGATGAGGGACGGGCCATGGTAAGCTTCCGCCTCGGTGATTGCTTTCAGAGTCTGAGCCTGGTTTGCGCCCATTGCGATCTGAGCAACGTATACATAACCATAGGTCATTGCGATCTCTGCAAGGCTCTTCTTGCCGATTGCTTTACCAGCAGCAGCAAACTGAGCAACCTGACCGATCTGGCTTGCTTTGGAAGCCTGACCACCGGTGTTGGAGTAAACTTCGGTATCGAATACCATGATGTTAACATCCTCGCCGGAAGCGATGACATGGTCAAGACCGCCGAAGCCGATGTCGTAAGCCCAACCGTCACCACCGAAGATCCAGATGGATTTCTTCGCGAGGTACTGTTTCTTCTCAAGGATTTCACGAGCGAGGGTGCAAGCTTCGCACTTACAGCCTTCTACAACGCCAGCTTCCAGAGCAGCAACATATGCTTCGGTTGCGGAAGCGTTTGCTTTGCCGTCATCCTTCGTATCCAGCCAAGCCTGAGCCGCTTCTTTGATTGCAGCGTCGGTGTAGCTGAGAGCAAGCAGGCTCTCGGTCTTAGCAACGAGGCTGTCACGAACCGCTTTCTGGCCGAGGTACATACCAAAGCCGTGCTCTGCGTTGTCCTCAAACAGGCTGTTCGCCCAAGCCGGACCGTGGCCGTTCACTTTGCTGGTGGTGTACGGAGAAGTTGCAGCCGGGCCGCCCCAGATGGAAGAACATCCGGTTGCGTTGGAGATGAACATTCTCTCACCAAACAGCTGGGTGATCAAACGAGCGTAGCTGGTCTCTGCACAGCCTGCGCAGGAACCGGAGAACTCAAGCAGCGGCTGGTTGAACTGAGAACCCTTAACGGTGGTCTCTGCCATCATGCCGTCTTTCTTCTTAATGTTCTCAACACAGTAGTCGAATACCGGCTGCTGGTCGAGCTGGCTCTCCTGCGGAACCATTTTGAGGGTGCCTTTTGCAGCGGTCGGACATACGTTGACGCAGACGCCGCAGCCCATACAGTCAAGCGGAGAAACCGTCATAGCGAACTGATAGTTCTCACAGCCTTTGCCGATCATCTGTTTGGACTTCATGCCAGCCGGAGCTTTCGCAAGCTCGTCAGCAGTCAGCGCAAACGGACGGATGGTCGCGTGCGGGCAAACATAAGCACACTGGTTACACTGGATACAGGTTTCCGGATTCCATTCCGGAACGCTTACTGCAACACCACGTTTTTCGTAAGCGGAAGCGCCCTGCTCAAACTGGCCGTCAACATGGTCAACGAACACAGATACCGGCAGGCTGTCGCCGTCCATCTTAGAAACCGGCTCAAGGATCTCTTTGACCATTTTCACGGTCGCCGGATTGCCTTTAAGCTGGGTATCATCAGCAGCGTCTTTCGCATCTGCCCAGGAAGCCGGAACTTCAACTTTATGCAGAGCGTCTTTACCGGCGTCGATCGCTTTGTAGTTCATTTCAACAACCGCTTCGCCCTTCTTGGAGTAGGACTTCTTAGCAGCTTCTTTCATGAACTTGATTGCGTCTTCAGCCGGCATGATATTTGCAAGCGCAAAGAAAGCAGACTGGAGAATGGTGTTGGTGCGTTTGCCCATACCAATCTCGATCGCTTTGTCGATTGCGTTGATGGTGTAGAGCTGAATGTTGTTGTTCGCAATATAGCGTTTTGCTTCAGCAGGCATATGGTGGTCGAGTTCCTCGTCGCTCCACTGGCAGTTGATCATGAAGATACCGCCCGGTTTTACGTCGTTGACCATCTTGAAGCCTTTGATAACATAAGACGGGTTATGGCACGCAACGAAGTCAGCCTTGTTGATGTAGTAAGGGCTGCGGATCGGTTTGTCACCAAAACGCAGGTGGCTGATGGTTACGCCGCCGGTCTTTTTGGAGTCATACTGGAAGTACGCCTGAATGTACTTATCGGTATGGTCACCAATGATCTTGGTGGAGTTTTTGTTCGCACCAACGGTACCGTCGCCGCCGAGGCCCCAGAATTTACATTCGGTTGTGCCTTCTGCTGCGGTGTTCGGAGCCGGTTTCTCTTCGAGAGAGAGGTAGGTGACATCATCGTTGATACCGATGGTGAAACGGGTCTTCGGCTCAGCTTTTGCCAGCTCGTCGTAAACAGCGAATACGCTGGACGGCGGGGTGTCTTTGGAACCGAGGCCGTAACGGCCGCCGATGACCATAGCATCGTTGCCAGCTTCACGCAGAGCGGTGACAACATCGAGGAAGAGCGGTTCGCCCAGAGAGCCCGGCTCTTTGGTACGGTCGAGAACAGCGATCTTCTTCGCGGTAGCCGGAATCGCTTCCAGCAGTTTCGCCGGAACGAACGGACGGTACAGACGGACTTTGACAAGACCGACCTTCTCGCCTTTCGCGGTGAGGTAATCAATAACCTCTTCGGCTACGTCGCAGATGGAGCCCATCGCGATGATAACGCGTTCCGCATCCGGAGCGCCGTAGTAGTTGAAGAGTTTGTAGTTGGTGCCGATTTTAGCGTTGACTTTGTCCATGTACTCTTCTACGATTGCCGGAAGCGCATCATAGTACTTGTTGCAAGCTTCACGATGCTGGAAGAAGATATCTCCGTTTTCGTGAGAACCGCGGGTAGCCGGATGCTCCGGATTGAGCGCATGGTCGCGGAACGCTTTGATTGCATCCCAGTCAACCATTTCAGCGAGGTCATCGTAATCCCAGGTCTCGATCTTCTGGATCTCGTGGGAGGTACGGAAACCGTCGAAGAAGTTGATGAACGGTACACGGCCTTTGATGGTTGCGAGATGAGCAACAGCGGAAAGGTCCATGACCTCCTGCGGGTTAGACTCGGCCAGCATAGCAAAACCGGTCTGACGGCAGGCATATACGTCAGAATGGTCACCGAAGATGTTCAGCGCATGGCTTGCAACGCAGCGTGCAGAAACGTGGAATACGCTCGGCAGCAGCTCACCAGCGATTTTGTACATGTTCGGGATCATCAGAAGAAGACCCTGAGAAGCGGTAAAGGTGGTGGTCAGCGCACCGGCTGCAAGGCTGCCGTGAACTGCGCCTGCGGCACCGGCCTCAGACTGCATCTCCATAACATTTACCTGGGTGCCGAAGATATTTTTGGTACCAAGGGCACTCCACTGGTCAACACTGTCAGCCATCGGGCTGGACGGAGTGATCGGGTAAATGGCGGCAACTTCTGTGAAGGCATAAGCAACATGAGCGGCGGCAGTGTTGCCGTCCATGCTTTTTTTCATTCTTGCCATTTTGTTTCCTCCTATTTCACTTATACAATACATGCCCGGCGGTAGTACCTGGGCATGATTATGCCACTTCAAATTCTACCACGTTTCAAAAATCTTGTAAAGGGATATTGCCAAGAATTTATCAGTCTTTTTGCGCAGTTGCGCAACCGGTTTCCGACTTCTGCCCGCTCTGTTCCCGCAAACGGATAAAAGATTTCTCAACAGCGCCCAAAATCCGGCAAAAAACACCGGAACAAATCGGGTATAATAGGTTTGTTCACGCAAAAACACCTATACGGTTGGTATTGGTTTACTTTTTTCCAAAAAAATGTTATACTAAATGTATCCAATCTTTATTGCCTTGTCCCGTACCATGTGAATCCCTGCAATACGGGCGGTTACAGGACGTTTGATGGATGAAGGAGGAGAACTATGGCAGAAAAACAACCAGTCTTTTTTACTTATAAAGGAAAGCCTCTTGTTCGCAAGGGGGATACGATTTATTACGGTTCGATGGGCGACAAATACGTGGTCATGCTCAATGTTCTTTCCCACACCAAGGAAGGCGACCTTGATCTGGCGGATAACGTGACCGTTCAGCTCATGCACACCGACCCGACCATGAACCCGATGGACATCGTCGTAAAAAAAGCCGAAAAGAAGGGGCTTTATCAGGCGCTGGACATTGCCAGCATCTGGCTTACCCGCGCGCTGGAAGAATCAGCGGGCTGAGGTCCCATCCGAACAAACAAAAACCGCGAAGCATTTTGCTCCGCGGTTTTTTTACGCCGTTTTGCTCCGGAACGCACCGGTCGGAAAAATCCGGCGCCCCCTTTCCTTTTTGCGGATGAGCGGACGGTTTTGCCGTCTGTCAATCCGCCTTGTCCTATGCCGGCAATTTCGTTCCGGAAGCCGGTTTTGTCTCTTTTTACTGTTAAGTTTCATGACGCCGCGACGTGCAGGCGCTCGTGTCGTACGGTACATCGGTTTTCTTTCCCGCCTGCTGTCTCTAAAAAAGAGCTTGGTACCGCCCGTGCCCGCCGAAACGCTTTCATTTTTCTTTTTTTCAAAATACCGGTTGACATTTTTTCATCGGCGTGGTACTCTGGTGGTATCAACTTGTATATACCTGTTAAACATTTTAAAAAATTACGCGGTAGCAGATACCGTTTTTGTCAGGAGGGATACCCTATGCCACAGCGCCTCAACCGTCAGAGCCCCCAGCCACTGCACCTTCAGTTTGAAGAGATTTTGCGTGAACAGCTGGAAAACGAAGAGTGGGCGCCGCACGCCTGCATTCCCTCAGAAAACGAGCTCAGCCGCAAGTACGGCATCAGCCGGATGACGGTGCGGGCGGTACTCACCCGCCTGGTCGACGCCGGACTGCTCTACCGGGTACCCGGCAAGGGGACCTTTGTGGCGGAACCGAAAATCGTCAGCCGCCCGCTTTCCCAGATGGGCATCACCCAGCAGCTGGAGCAGATGGGGTATGAGACCAGCACAAAGGTCATCCACATTGGCATCACCTCCTGCCCGTCCAAGGCGGCAAGACAGCTCAAGGTACAGCCGGGGGCAGACGTTTACACCATCAAGCGTCTGCGGTTTGTAAAAGGCGAACCGCTTTCCATCCACACCTCCTACATTCCCCTTTCGGTCTGCAGCGATCTGGAATTGCAGGATTTCGAACACCGGCAGCTCTGTGACATTATGGAAACCACCTATCATCACGAGATCGTCCGCCGGTGCGAGACGCTGGAATCCACCACCGCTTCGCTGGAAGAGGCGGAACTGCTTTCGGTCAAGCCCGCCTTCCCGCTCCTGCTGCTCAACACCACCATGTACACCCACGGGGAACAGCCCATTGAATGCTCGGTCGTTGTTTTCCGCGGGGATAAATTCAAGATCAAGCTGGAATTTAACAAAGAAAGCTAAACCACAACATACACCAGAAAGGAACAGGCATATGAACATTTTATCGGTCGATTTCGGGACCTCCTCGGTCAAACTTTCGGTCGTGGACGAACAGCTCAACATCCTGGATTCCGCCAAGGTCTCCTACCAGATCCGGGTGACCAACGGCGACTGGATCGAACTGGACGGCGATGTGGTGTTTGACGCTATGCTGGAGGGCATCCGCAAACTTTCCGCTTACGCCGGCAGCATCGGCGTCATCGGGTTTGACACCTTCTCCCCATCCATGACCTTTATGGATGAGGACGGAAACGCCCTGCATCCGGTGCTGACCCATCTGGACCGCCGGAGCAAAGCGCAGACACAAGAGATCCTGCAGGTGATGGGGAAAGACGCGTTTCAGAAGATCACCGGCATCCAGCCGTTCACCGGCGGCGCTTCGGTCACTTCCGTTCTCTGGATGAAGGAAAACCGCCCGGATGTTTTCGACCGCGCTTATCGGCTGGGCCATCTGAACACCTACATATACAAACGCCTGACCGGCGTATTCGCCACCGACCCGACCAACGCTTCCATGACCGGCATGTACAACACCGTGACCGGGAACGGCTGGTCAAAAGAAATCTGCTCCACCTTCGGCATCCCGATGGAAAAACTGCCGGAAATCGTTCAGACCGGCACCATTCTGGGCGGCTTAAAAAAAGAAGTAGCCGATGCCTGCGGGCTTAAAGAGGGCACTCCGGTGGCATTCGGCGGGAACGATGCCGCCACCGCGCAGATCGGCGCGGGCAACCGCCGTTCCGGCGAGATCCTCAACATCTCCGGCAGCAGCGAGATGGTCTCCATCCTCTCCGACACGCCGAAGGTCAACGACAAATACTACCTCCGCTGCTCGGCAACACCCGGCCTGTGGCAGATCTTCGCCATCACGGCAAGCGGGTTTGCCATCGACTGGTTCCGCGAGGAGTTTTATAAAGATATGGACGCGCGCACCTTCTTTGACAAGGAGATGCCCGACGTCATCGCCCACAACCTGAATACCACTGAAGTGGGCTTCCTTCCCTACCTCGCCGGCGACCGGCAGAGCCTGGAACCGAAACGCGGCGCCTTCACCGGGCTTACCTTACAGGCCACCCGAAAGGATTTTCTCGCGGCCATCTTTTTAGGTATCCACGAACCCATTCTGCAAACCATCCGGCTGGCGGAGGAATTCCTCACGCTGGATAAGACCATCAAACTCACCGGCGGCATGGTCGACGATGCTTTTCTCTCCATCAAACACAAGCTGTTCCCAGACTACCGTTTTCAGGTCAAGCTGGACTGCCCGGTGCTCGGAAACGCGGTGCTCGCCATGGAGGGCTTAAAGAAAGCCGGCCGCTGAGCATCGGCCGCTGTGTCTATTCCATTGTAAAAATGCCGTTACGGCATTCGATAAACCGTCCATCAACCACATACTTTTAAGGAGGAAAACAACATGGTTATTTCCATCGGCTGTGACAACCTGGCCATCGAACTGAAAAACGCGGTCATCGAAGAGGTGAAAAAACTGGGGCACGAAGTACTCGACTTCGGCGTAAAAACCCCGGAAGATCCGTATGATTACCCGGACGTTGCCTATCCGGTCGCAAAAGCGGTCGCAGACGGCAAAGCCGACCGCGCCATCCTCATCTGCGGCACCGGTATCGGCATGGCGATTTCTGCCAATAAGGTAAACGGTGTTTACGCGGCAGTCTGCCACGACATCTACTCCACCGAGCGCTCCATCCTTTCCAACGACTGCAACTGCATGTGCATGGGCGCACTGGTCATCGGCAAAGCGACTGCGCTGACCCTGGTCCGCACCTGGCTCGGCCTCACCTTCAAAGAGAGCCCGTCCAGCAGAAAGATCGCGAAATTCAAAGAGATCGAAGCGGGAACCATGGAGGTGAAACTCCATGCCAACTAACAAACCGTTTGACGAGCTTGCTCTGGAGCGGCACGCTTACAACATGCGCCGGATGATCTGCGAGACCATCATCAACAACGGCGAAGGCCATGGTGGACCGGCGCTCTCCTGCACCGACATTCTGGCTGTGCTCTACATGAATGTCATGAACATTGACATGGACGACCCGACCGGTCCGGACTGTGACAAATTCCTGCTTTCCGCCGGACATAAATGCCTTGCGCTGTATGCGGCGCTGGCAGAAAAAGGCATCATCGACAAAAAGGTCCTTTCCACCTACAACCAGTTCGGCACCCCGGTCCCGGGCCATCCGGATATGACCAAACTGCGAGGCGTGCAGTTTTCCACCGGTTCGCTGGGCCACGGCCTGCCCATCGGCTGCGGTCTTGCCAAAGCGGCAAAGATGCAGGGCAAGGATTACATGACCTATGTTCTCATGGGCGACGGTGAGCACGGCGAAGGTTCTGTCTGGGAAGCGGCTGCTTATGCTGTGCACAACAAACTGGACAATCTGGTCGCCATCATCGACGAAAACGGCTTGCAGATCAACGGTACGACCGCCGAAGTGCTCCGTCCGGCTCCGTTTGAGGACCGTTACGGCGGATTCGGCTGGGCGGTGAAATCCATCGACGGGCACAACCTCAAAGAGATTTACGACGCGCTCAACGCCGCACCGTTTGAAAAAGGAAAGCCGAGCCTGATCGTTGCCAAGACCCACAAGGGCCGCGGTATCTCCTTTATGGAAGATAACATCAACTACCATCACTGGCATC
Organism: uncultured Oscillospiraceae bacterium; assembly: GCA_900552945.1. Classification (GTDB taxonomy): domain Bacteria; phylum Bacillota; class Clostridia; order Oscillospirales; family Ruminococcaceae; genus Metaruminococcus_A; species Metaruminococcus_A gallistercoris. The sequence continues at coordinate 23,716 of USBI01000009.1, read as the reverse complement.
CGGGCGAGGAAGAAGCCAAAAAGGCCCTCGCGGAACTCGACGCAATGGATGCGGCACTCAAAGCAAAGGAGGCGGCGAAATAATGGCAAAACAGGACCCGAGAAAGGTATTTGAAAAAGCGTTTCTGGAAATCGGCAAAGAGAATCCGAAGGTTGTCGGTGTCTCCTGCGACTCGGCAAAAGGCGCTGGCATGTGGTCGTTTGTCGAAGCATTTCCGGATCGATATGTAGAGACCGGCATTTCCGAACAGAACGCCATCGGCGTAGCGGCGGGGCTTTCCCAGCAGGGATTCATCCCGGTCGTCATCGCCATCAACCCGTTTGTCACCATGCGCAGCTACGAGCAGGTGCGCGATGACGTGGGCTATGTCAACATGAACGTGAAGATCGTCGGTTCCGGCGGCGGCCTTGCTTACTCGACTCTGGGCTCCACCCATGAGACCATTGAGGACATTGCGGTCATGCGCACCATCCCGCACCTGACCATCTTCACCCCCTGCGATGGGTATGAAGTGGAACAGGCCATCCGCAAAGCAATTGAAATCGAAGGCCCGGTCTACATTCGTATGCCCCGCCAGGCGCGTGAGGACATTGCAGACCCCGCGACCCGCAGCTTTGTTCCGGGCAAGGCGGAAATCTTCGAAGGCGGCGACGATGTTGCCATTTTGGCGGCAGGCCCGCTGGTCAACGAAGCGCGTGAAGCAGCCGAACTGCTGAAAGAAAAAGGCATTCACGCGACCGTAGCGGACTTTATGACCGTGAAACCGCTGGATGAAGAGGCGGTAAAAGCGCTTTATGCCAAAACCAAGATGCTCGTCTCGGTGGAAGAGCACTGCGACCGCGGCGGCCTTGGAACCGCTGTGGCAGAAGTCATCTGCTCCATCCGCAGCGACAAACCGCTCTACCGGCTCGGCATTCCGGAAGGCTCCAAAGAAGTCGGTCCGTATCTTGAAGTACTGGATCACTACGGACTTTCCGGCAAAAAAATCACAGACAAAATCGCGGACCTTTATAAAGCGCTGTAAGGAGAAAGGCGAACACCATGAACAAGATCTGCACCGGCGTATTCGCGCCGATCACCACTACGTTTGATCCCGACGGCACCCTTAATCTGGACGCGATGCGGGAGAACGTGAAAAAATACGCGGCTTCCCCCATCCACGGGTATTTGGCGCTTGGCTCCAACGGCGAGAACAAGTCGCTGACCAATGAGGAGAAGATCGCGGTCGCAAAGGTCATCATTGAAAACAAGGCGCCTGAACAGATCGTGATGGCGGGTTCGATCTTTGAATCGACCATGGAGACCATCGCGTTTGCCAAAGAGATGGAAAAACTGGGGGCGGATTACATCACCCTGCTTTCCCCCTGCTACTTCAAAAGCGCCATGAAGGATGAGGTTCTCATCCGTTACTTTACCGATGTTGCCTCTGCAGTGGATACCCCCTGCATGCTCTACAACGCACCGCAGTTCTGCGGCGGCATCACCCTGAGCCTGAACGTCATTAAAGAGTGCGCGAAGCACCCGAACATTGTCGGCATCAAGGATTCGTCTTCCGGCAACGTAGAGAAAATCGCCCTCAGCGTACCGGAGGACTTCCAGGTGCTCTCCGGTTCGGCCAACACCTTCTTGAGCTGCCTGTTAAACGGCGGCATCGGCGGAGTCATCTCGCTGGCAAACAGTGTGCCGGACGTGGTCTGCCGCCTGTATGATTATTTCGTAAAAGGCGAGCTTGCGAAAGCGGCCGCGCTCAACCGCGAAGTCATCAAAGCAAATATGGGTGTTTCCGGAAAATACGGAGTCGCCGGCGTAAAATACGCCATGGACTTAAACGGATTCTTCGGCGGTGCGCCGCGTCTGCCGCTCCTCCCCATTTCGGAAGAAGGCAAACAGGCTGTACGCGCTTGTCTGGACGCCGCGGATTTCTCTCTATAACACCACACATAACCCAATCAAAAAGAGACCTGTGTTAACACGGGTCTCTTTTTTGTTTCGCTATTCCTTTGGCTGGAACAGTTTCGGTACAAGGCTCTTTTCAAACACGGTACGAAATAAGCCACCACTTATAAAACGCTCTGGCTTTTCATGGTCTTGCACAGACTCGTTTTTGGGACGGGACAGCGGCTGCAATAAAAACAACCATCGAGCCGCTCTTTCACGTTTACCAGCCGACGTTCCCTTTGCGGATTTTTCCAGCCGCCGACACAAGCGAAGGTCGTGCCTTCCCCGTGCCAGATCGGAACGCTTTGTAAACACCGAAGGGAGACGACCACCTTACGCAAAACTGTCCTCATCGGCGGTTCCCGTCGGTTACGGCTCACTCTGCAAAACTCTTTTCACAAACAAGCCACTCACATTTTGACTGCAGCCATCACCCGGAGAACCGCTCAAGATGATTCATCCGCTGTCTTACATGGCGTTAAGAAGAAGACAATCTTCAAACTATTTGTATATTTTTATGTTTATAATACAAATCGCAATTAATATTTTATTACGTTTTGTATTATTTTATCAGAATAATACAAATTATAGCCCATACCAGTAGGTATATACATTTTCGCCAAACGGTTCATACTGCGGGTCGCTTTCGCTTTGCGGAATCTCATCACCGTGCGTCTTCCCGTTTCGGGTGATGGCGATCCCCTCTACCGATTGGAGGGACGCGCCGAATGAGAACAACACCGTATCCGGGTCAGCGAGGACGATTTCGCACACACCCGTCTGAGCGCCAAGGAAGCCTGCGTCCCATTTGAACGAATCGGAAACGATGTCTGAAATATCGTCAAACAGGCCAGGGTGGTCGACGTCGTATTCATCACCGGGGTTGATTTTTCCCTCATCGTAAAGCGCGAACATTTGCGAAGCGACCGTGTTGTATGACCCCTGCCAGATGGCATACCGCTCCCGGCTGGTAAAAAACGGAAGCAGAATGCTGAACACAGTCAACAAAACGGAAAGCAGAACTACAATGAGAATCTTCCACCAACACTTAGGAGTAGAACCCTTCTCCCCTTCTTCACGGACGGCCTGTTTTTATTTTCGCAAAAAAAGCACCAGCTCAACGACCCCGACAATCAGAAAAGCAACTGCGGCAAAGCAAAAGAGCAATGAGCCAAGGCCATATCCCAAATAGGCCAAGAGGCTTCCTTCAATCGCGATTTTGGACGGCAATGCAACAGCAAGCCCTGCCCAAAGAAAAACAAGGCCGAACATCCAGCGCTTTTTCTTCCAGCGTGCCAACAAAACGTAAGACACAACAGCGAGTGCAAGCAACACAATCCAGATCAATATGGTTAAAATCATAATACGCCTCGTATAATTTTCTTAAAAAATACAAAAACAGGGATTTCTCCCTGTTTTTGATTCCGTTTATTTTTCTGCTCAGATGGAAACCGAGTAGTTCGGAGCTTCCTTGGTGATGTAAATATCATGCGGATGGCTTTCTTTCAAACCTGCGCCGGTGATCTTCACAAACTGGGCTTTTTCGTGCAGCTGCTCAATGGTCTCACAGCCACAGTAACCCATACCGGAACGGATGCCGCCAACCAGCTGATAAACCGTATCAGACAAAGCGCCTTTGAACGGTACACGGCCTTCTACGCCTTCCGGAACCAGTTTCTGGTTGTTCTGCTGGAAGTAACGGTCTTTGGAGCCTTTCGCCATAGCGCCGAGGCTGCCCATACCGCGGTAAACTTTAAACTGACGTCCCTGATAAATTTCCGTATCGCCCGGAGCCTCTTCGCATCCCGCAAGCAGAGAACCAAGCATAACGGTGGAAGCGCCTGCCGCAAGTGCTTTTACAATATCGCCGGAATATTTGATACCGCCGTCCGCGATAACCGGGATGTTATATTTCTGCGCGACACAGCAAACATCATACACAGCGGTGATCTGCGGAACGCCGATGCCCGCAACTACACGGGTGGTACAGATGGACCCAGGTCCGATACCGACCTTGACGCAATCCGCGCCTGCTTCGATCAGCTCTTCCGCCGCTTCAGCAGTCGCGATATTACCCGCGATGAGCGCAACTTCCGGATATGCTTTTTTCACCTTGCGCACACACTCGATGATGCCGTGGCTGTGACCGTGTGCCGAGTCGAGGACCAGTACGTCGACCTGCGCGTCAACCAACGCGGCGGTGCGTTCCAGAACATCAGCTGTTACACCGATGGCGGCGCCGCAGAGCAGACGGCCGCTCTTATCACGCGCGGAATTCGGGTACTGTACTGCTTTTTCAATATCTTTAATGGTGATGAGACCCTTGAGCATGCCGTTTTCATCCACCAGCGGGAGCTTTTCGATTTTATGACGGCGAAGAATCTCCTGCGCCTGCTCCAGCGTGGTGCCGACCGGCGCGGTGACCAGATTGTCTTTGGTCATGACGTCTTTGATTTTGGTGTTATAATCGGTGAGGAAACGAAGGTCACGGTTGGTGAGGATGCCGACCAGCTTGCCGTTTTCCACAATCGGTACACCGGAAATTTTAAATTTGCCCATCAGTTCGTTGGCGTCGGTCACATAATGTTCCGGCCCGAGAGAGAACGGATTGACGATAACGCCGTTTTCCGAACGTTTGACCTTATCGACCTCTTCCGCCTGCGCGTCGATGCTCATGTTTTTATGAATGATACCGATTCCGCCTTCTCTGGCAATCGCAATCGCCATTTTGGTTTCGGTGACAGTGTCCATAGCCGCTGTGATGAGCGGTGTATTCAAATAAATATCTCTTGCCAGACGTGATTTTAAACAAACTTCATTCGGCAGTACATCCGATTTTGCGGGAATGAGCAGTACATCATCAAACGTAAGCCCTTCTTTAACAAATTTTTTCTCATAATTTGTTTCCGGCATATCCGTTCCATCCTTTCCTCATTTTCATTCTTTGTTTGATATTCTATATTTCGACTATTTTACCACTTTTCCACCTGTTTTTGCAATGGTGAAACTGTGGAAATTTACCCAGGTATCCCCTTGAAATTCCACCATTTTTACGAACCCGGATTTCAACCGCTTTTAAAAGCAATCCGCCCTGTTTTTCGGGCGCAAAAATCGCAGGATTTTTTACCGTTTACTCGCAGAAAAAACCTTTTTTAGGGGATGCAGAAAAGCCATTGATGCAGCCGGCTTACTCCCCGGTCATTGGCCGATTGCCGCTTCAAAGCAAAGTGTTCCGTCCGCCTTCCGCCCGCGCACAACCGTTTCACCGTTCGAGTCAGCGGTCGACAGGGTCAACTCATCTCCAAAAGTTGCTTCCGCACTGTAATGAATGCGGAAATCCCGAACCGGACGCGCTGCCTGTTCCGGCTCAAACAGGTCAAACGCCATATCGGCATAAACGGCGTGATACACATGGCGGTTATTATCTAAGTCCGAAAACCGCACCGGACGGCAGCCCTTTTGCTGCTCCGGTTCATCGGTTCGGATGCGGCCAAAAGGCAGTACATCCGCTTGTTTTTCAGGGTGAAGGTCGGGATGAAAATCATGCGCGGCAGGGCGCAGAATCTGCCTGGACACCGGGTCGGCTAACAGCCATGAACTGGAAGCGGAGACCAGCAGCGCGCCATCCTCCCCATAAACTTCAAAATCACGGAAAAACCGCGCGCCCTTAATTTCCCGTTCCCAGGTCCAAATCCGAACGGTCTGGTTTCCGCGCGGCACGCTGTGAAACCGAACGCTCTCCCCGGCCAGCAGAAACACCATTCCCTTTTTCCAAAGCAGGTCGTGGCCGAACCCTTTGGCGTCGTAGTGAAGTTCAGAAATATCAGCAAGGTAACGCAGCAGCGCGGATACCTTTATTTTGCCCGTATAGTCACAATCATAAAATCGGACGTTGTATTCTTTCTCAAACCCAAACGGTACTTGCCGCATATCTGGCATCCTTTCCAGCAGTATACAAAGCGGCCGCTTCCGAAAACAGGAAACAGCCGAACCAACCCAAAACAAACAAATCAAATAACAATACGGCATGACTCAAACATCAGCCATATGTGTATTTTCATACTAGCACGGAACCGCCGTGAAGTCAACGAGGCCGGGAAATTGTTTTCCCGCCTTTGCGTATCAAAACGGGGTACCGGCAGATGAGTTCAGACGATTTGCCATAATAAACCAGCGTTTTCGGCACTGTTCGGTTTTGGGCGTTCGAGTTTTCCACGATCCCAGGCGGCGGTGTGGAAAACTCCGTTTTATATGAGATAAAACGCTTTGATTTGAACTGTTTTTGGTATCACTTTTTTGAAGCATAACAAAAACGGATGGGCTAAACCCATCCGTTTACAATCAGCGAATCTCGTCGCAGCGCATATAAGAGCGCAGCGCTTCCGGAATGCGGATGCTTCCGTCCGCCTGCAGGTTGTTTTCCAAAAAGGCGATCAGCATACGCGGCGGAGCAACGACCGTATTGTTGAGGGTATGCGGGAAATAGATCCCCTTATCTTTCCCTTTCACACGGATGCCGAGACGGCGTGCCTGCGCGTCACCCAGATTGGAGCAGCTGCCCACCTCAAAATATTTTTTCTGCCGCGGAGACCAAGCCTCTACGTCGATGCTCTTGACCTTCAAGTCCGCAAGGTCGCCGGAACAGCACTCAAGCGTGCGGACCGGGATATCCAGCGAACGGAAAAAGTCAACGGTGTTCATATACAGTTTTTTGAACCAGTCCATGCTCTCTTCCGGCTCACAGACGACGATCATTTCCTGTTTTTCAAACTGGTGGATGCGGTAAACACCCCGTTCCTCAATGCCGTGCGCGCCCACCTCTTTGCGGAAGCAGGGAGAATAGCTGGTGAGGGTCTGCGGAAGCTTGCTCTGGTCGAGAATGGTGTCAATAAACTTGCCGATCATGGAATGTTCGCTCGTACCGATGAGATAGAGGTCTTCCCCTTCGATCTTATACATCATGTTTTCCATCTCAGAGAAGCTCATGACCCCGTCAACAACGCCCCGGCGGATCATAAACGGCGGGATATAATAGGTAAAGCCCCGGTCGACCATAAAATCACGCGCGTAGGAAAGAATCGCGGAATGCAGCAGAGCGATTGGCCCGCAGAGATAATAAAACCCGTTGCCGCTGGTTTTACGGGCACTGTCAAGGTCAATGCCGTTTACCTTTTCCATGATATCCACATGGTAAGGAACTTCAAAATCCGGAACGACCGGTTCACCGAACCGTTCCAGCTCCACATTTTCGCTGTCATCCTTGCCGATGGGGACTGAAGGATCGATGATATTCGGAATGACCATCATACGCTTTTTGATCTCGGCGGAAAGGGTCTCTTCCTTACCTTCCAGCTCAGCGAGTTCCGCAGCCATTTCGGTGACCTTCTTCTTGGTCTCTTCCGCTTCCTCCCGTTTGCCCTGTGCCATGAGTTTTCCAATCTCTTTGCTGATGGAATTTCTCTGGCTTCTCAAATAGTCACAGCGGGTTTTCGACTCGCGGAATTCCCGGTCAAGCGCGATGACCTCGTCCACAAGCGGCAGTTTCTCATCCTGAAACTTCTTTTTGATGTTCTCTTTTACGAGTTCCGGTTCATTCCGAAGGAATTTGATATCCAGCATGTTTACTCTTCTCCTTTTTGTTTCCACAAATTACCATTTATTCTCCGGCAAGCCGTTCGGCAATATCCCGCAATTCCTCTTTGCTGTAAAAATCAATCTGGATGGTGCCTTTGTCTCCGTCCACCGTGATTTTTACCTTCCGGTGAAGCGTATCTCTGAGCGCGATCTCCATCTCATCATAATAACTGTCCCGCCCGAACAGCGGTTCTGCCGTTTTTTTCCGTTTCTGAGCCGGTTGTTTTTTCGCGCGGGTGCGTTTTTCCATCTCACGCACCGAATAACCGTTTTTTACCGCCGCAGACGCCAGTTCGGTCATCTCTTTGGGATCATCCAGAGAAAGAAGCGCACGGGCGTGTCCGGCAGAAAGGCTTCCGTCTTCCAGCATCGGGCGGATCTCCTCCGGAAGGCTGATGAGACGCAGAGCATTCGCTACTGCCGAACGGGATTTTCCCACCCGTTTGGCCACCTGTTCCTGGGTAAAACCATAAGCATCCATTAATTCCTGATAGCCAAGCGCTTCTTCAATGGGGTTCAAATCCTCCCTTTGAAGATTTTCAATCAGCGCCAGCTCCATTGCTTCCTGTTCAGAAAGCTCTTTGATCACAGCGGGTACTTCGGTTAATCCCGCCATTCGTGCCGCACGCCAGCGCCGTTCTCCGGCGACCAGCTGATAAGTTCCTCCCGCAGCTGGACGAACCAACAGCGGCTGGATCACACCGTGTATGCGGATGGATTCCGCAAGCTGGGTGAGCGCTTCCTCGTCAAACCGTTTACGAGGCTGTTCGCGGTTTGGCTCGATCTCGCTGAGTTTGAGGGTAACCGCACCCTGTTCCCCTGCCGTATCATTATCGGCAAACAGCGCTTCCAACCCTTTGCCCAATCCTCTTTGCTTTGCCAATCCGTTCACCTCTTATTCTTTTTTAAGAATTCTTTTGCCAGTTCATCATACGCTTTTGTCCCCTTGGAGCCTTTGTCATAATACATGACCGGCTGCCCGAAGCTGGGCGCTTCGGAAAGGCGGACATTACGCGGAATAACCGTTTTATAAACCTTCTGCGGGAAGAATTTCTTCACCTCGTCTACTACCTGAAGGGTCAGATTCAATCTTCCCTGATACATGGTGAGCAGAACCCCTTCAATATCCAACATGGCGTTGTACAGCCGTTTGACCTGCCGGACCGTCGCCATCAGCTGAGAAAGCCCCTCCAGCGCGTAATACTCACACTGAATAGGTACCAGAAGGGTGTCGCTGCCGGTCAGCGCGTTGATGGTGATGAGCCCGAGCGAGGGCGGACAATCCACAAAAACAAAATCGTACCGGTCGCGTACGGGCGCCACTGCTTTTTTGAAGCGATACGCCCGGTCCTCCATTTCCACCATTTCTACTTCCGCTCCGGCAAGCTCAATGCTGGCAGGAATGATATCCACCCCTTTGAACTCGGTTTTCTGGATGATCTCTTCCGCTTTTTTTCCGCCGATGAGCATATCGTAAGAGGAGGGTGCACCGCCGCGCTTACTCACACCAAAACCGCTGGTGGCATTTCCCTGGGGATCAATGTCAATGAGCAGTACTTTTTTCTTATGCGCGCCGATTGCGGCCGCCAGGTTGACGGCACTCGTTGTTTTTCCCACGCCGCCTTTCTGGTTGGCGATCGCTATGACCTTTCCCATGCAAGCCCTCCATATTGTTCCATGATTTGCTGTTTTGATCCAAAACAGCGATTCAGCCTTTTTATTATAGCACAGTTACACTAAAATGAAAAGAAAAAACCGGGATTCTGCAAAGGGAAACCCCGGAATGTTTCACGTGAAACATTCCGGGGCAAGTGAGAGGGATATAGAAGCTTCCATGTTCAGGGTCTGGTTTTGGGGATTCGCACAATGTATTCAATAAAGTTATCTTCTTCCTTTTTTTCGCTTTCCGCGTGGATACCCGCACTTTTCATGACGGCGAGCGCTTTATTGATGGTATTTAAGAAAATACGCACATCTTTTACAATTGGCACATGAACCGTCTGACAAACTTTCTGCCGCTGCATGGAATCGATCAAACGCTCGGTCTGGCTCACATTGTAACCGCGGCGTATAATCTCTTCAATGGCCTCTTCCCGCTTGTCGTCCTCTTTGATTCGCAAGAGTGCCCGGGCGTGGCGTTCGGTCAAGCCGCCATTTAAAATCATTTCCTGCTGATCTTTCGGAATGCGGGAAAGACGAATTTTATTTGCAATAGTCGATTGCGCCATAGACAGCCGCCGTGCCGCCTCTTCCTGGGTGACATTCCATTCAATTAGAGCATTTGCCAATGCGCTGGCCTGTTCAAAAAAGTTCAAATCTTCCCGCTGGATATTTTCTAACAGTGCCAGTACTGCGGAATCCCGTTCACCCACCTCGATTAAGATGGCTGGTACATGAGTCAATCCCGCAATTTGTGCGGCACGAAGCCGGCGCTCACCCGCGATCAATTCATACGCGCGGCTGCCGCCCTTCTTTCCACGCCGAACTGTCAGAGGCTGCAAAATTCCGTTCTGCCGTATGCTTTCCGCAAGTGATTCCAAAGTCTCGCGGTCAAAGCTTGTACGGGGCTGTGCCGGATTTGGACTGATTTCAGAGATAGGCAGCAATAAAACGCGGTTGATGGTTTTTTCTTTTTGAAAGATACTAGACATAGCTGCCTCCTGTGAAATCGGTTGAACCTTCTATATGCAGAATACCACAGAAAAGCCGTAAAATCCAGAATTTTCCATCGGGCAAAAGCTGAAAAAACCGGGCTGATTCGACAGCCCGGTTGCTTACTTCAAGGGGGATTTCGCTATTTTCGCGGATGGACGCGGATATTTTGTCGGTGTTTGCGATATTTTCCGGACAAGCAACAAACTGCGCCCGCTTCCGTCCGGCAGATGGTACTCTTTTAATTCTTCCACCTGCCCGCCCAGCAGTTGAATGGCCTTTTTTGCTTCCTCCAATTCCTGCTGAAGATCCGGCCCTTTCATCGCCGCAAACACACCGCCCGGCCAAACAAACGGAAGGCAATATTCCGCCAGTTCTCGAAGATGAGCGACTGCCCGTGCGGTTACTACCTCACAGCTCTCACGGTATTCCGGCTTTTTCCCAAGTTCTTCCGCACGGCTGTGGATACACTCTGCCCGCACACCCAGCTCGGCAGTAAGTTGCTTCAAAAAGGTAATGCGTTTATTCAAACTGTCAACCAAAAGCAGCTTTACATCCGGGCGAACAATCCCAACTGGAACCGAAGGAAATCCGGCACCGGTTCCAATATCCGCCAGTTGAGCATTTTCGGGAATTTCTACCATGCGAGTAAGAAGAAGGCTGTCAATAAAATGCCGCACTATAACTCCGCCCGGATCGGTAATCGCGGTCAGATTCATTCGGGTGTTCCAATCCAGCAGCAATTCATAATAATGAGAAAACCGCTCAGCCTGCTCCTGTTCCAGCGGTAAACCGGCTTTTTCCGCCTTCTCAATCAACATATTCGCAAACTCATTCATGATGATTCCTCTTTTCCGTCTCCAGCCAGATGGTGAGAACCGTCAAATCCGCCGGCGAAACGCCGGAAATACGCGAAGCCTGACCAATATTTGCCGGATGAATCTTGTTGAGCTTTTCAATTGCCTCCAAACGAAGCCCTTGTACCACTTTATAATCAAATTCCAGTCCCGGAAGAAGCTTCTTTTCCAGCTTGCGCATCTGTTCTACCTGCCGCAGCTGCCGTTTGATGTACCCATCATACTTGAGCCGTATCTCTACCTGTTCCACCACTTCACGGGGCAGTTCAGGGCGGTCCGGGTCGAACGGTTTTAAATCGCTGTAACCTACCTGAGGACGGCGGAGCAGGTCGGCAAGCCTTGTTCCGTTCTCCAGCTCAGATGTTTCACGTGAAACAAGCATCCGGTTGAGTTCATCCGAAGGAGAAACCGAAACCGTTTCCAGCCGTCTTAATTCCTGTTCGGTCTGTTCCAGCTTACGGTTTAAACGCTCCATCCGTTCCTGACCGACCAATCCCAGCCGGAAACCAATCGGGGTAAGCCGTTCATCTGCATTATCCTGCCGCAGCAGCAACCGGTATTCACTCCGCGAAGTCATCATCCGGTAGGGGTCCATACATCCCTTTGTGACCAGATCATCAATAAGAGTGCCAATATAAGAACTCGAACGTTCCAGAATCAACGGTTCACGCCCCAAAACACGGTGTGCGGCATTGATACCGGCAACAAGCCCCTGCCCTGCCGCTTCCTCATAGCCGGAAGTTCCGTTAAACTGCCCCGCCCCAAACAGACCCGGAATGGTTTTAAATTCCAGCGTAGGCAGCAGTTGAGTAGGGTCGCAGCAGTCGTACTCGATCGCATAGGCATTGCGCATGATCTCCACATGCTCCAGCCCTTTGATCGTACGAAGAAACGCGAGCTGAACATCTTCCGGAAGAGAAGACGACATCCCCTGCAGATACATCTCATCCGTATCCAGACCCATTGGCTCAATAAACAGCTGATGCCGGGGTTTATCGGAAAACCGTACGATCTTATCCTCAATACTCGGGCAGTACCGCGGCCCAATCCCCTCAATCTTTCCACTGTACAAAGGGGAACGGTGAAGATTATCCAAAATCACCTGATGGGTTTTTTCGTTGGTATAAGCAATATAACAGGAAACCTGATTTTTCAGCTCACCTCTTGTATCAGCCGAAAACGGGACAATACAGTCGTCCCCTTTCTGTTCCTCCAGTTTGGAAAAATCAATGCTTCTTCGGTGAACACGTGCGGGCGTTCCTGTTTTGAACCGGCGGAGAGATACCCCAATCCGCTTCAGATTTTCGGTCAGACCGGTCGAGGCAAGAGACCCGTCCGGCCCTGCCTGATAAGAAGCTTCTCCCACGAAAATTTTCCCGTTCAAATAAGTACCGCTGGCAAGAATGACGCACTTTACCCCGTAAACCGCACCCAAAGCGGTCTCCAGTTCATTTATGGCACCGGTTTCGTCCAGTCGTATGTCTACCACTTCTGCCTGCTTAATGTCCAGTCTGTCCTGTTGTTCCAACACCTGCTTCATCCGGTTGTGATAAGCCACCCGGTCCGCCTGAACACGCAGACTGTGCACAGCCGGTCCTTTTCCCAGATTCAGCATCCGGCTCTGCAAAAAAGTCTGGTCAGCAACACGACCCATTTCGCCGCCCAATGCGTCGATTTCTTTTACAATATGCCCTTTTGCTGTTCCGCCAATGGAAGGATTGCAGGGCATGTTGGCAATGGCGTCCAAAGAAATGGTAAACAGTACAGTTTTCGCACCGAGCCGGGCAGAAGCAAGCGCCGCTTCACAGCCGGCATGGCCTGCCCCAACCACGGCAACGTCATATTCACCCATACGGTAACTCATGACAATCTCCTTTTCAACACAATCACGTAAACCGGTTGAAAACTATTTTCCAACACAGAATTTTGAAAATACCTCATCTACAACAACATCCGAAACCGATTCCCCGGTCAGTTCCAGCAAAGACTGAACCGCATCCTCAATGGAAATATTGACCGCATCCAGCGTCATACCAAAAGAAAGAGCATCCAGCGCTGATTCCACTTGAGTGAGTGCCGCACATGCACAAGCACGCTGGCGTTCGTTCGCAAGAATCGGCTGAGTGGTATCAAAATCGGTCAGATGCATTAAACGTGCAACCGCATCATTGAGGGTTTGAATTGAAACCTGCTCTTTTGCGGAAATTACAACAGAATGTTGAAAATCACATTTAATATACTCTTCGTCGATTTTAACACCCAGATCCGCCTTGTTAAGAACCACCACAGAAGGCTTCATCCGCACAATGCGCATCAGTTCCAAATCCTGCTCGTCCAGCGGCTGGGAAGCATCCAGCACCAAAAGCACCAGATCCGCCTGCTCAATCCGCTTTTTCGCCCGTTCGATACCGGCGAGTTCCACCGCGTTGGTGGTTCTGTGAATACCGGCTGTGTCAGCAAGACGCAGAACAACATCGCCCAGATTGACCGTTTCCTCCACCACGTCACGTGTTGTGCCGGCCATATCGGTCACAATGCTCTTTTCACAGCCTGCCAGCAGATTCATCAAGGTGGATTTTCCAACATTCGGCCGGCCGACAATAGCGGTGTTCACCCCCATGTGAATCACCTTTCCAATATCAAAGGTTTTGATGAGTTTCCGGATATCCTGATGGATCTTCATCAAACCATCTTTTAACTGGGATAATTTTACCGAATCGACATCCTCTTCGGGAAAATCGATCCAAGCAGTGATGTGAGCAGTCTGCGCAACCAGATCCTCACGAATGCCTTTGATCTTCTGGTAAAGCGCGCCGTCAAGCGCTGTTACCGCGCAGCGGGCGGCCTGCTCGCTCTGCGAATTGATCAAATCCAGAACCGATTCCGCTTGGGTCAAAGACATTTTCCCATTTAAAAACGCACGCTTTGTAAATTCACCCGCCTCTGCCAAACGCGCGCCGGCATCCAGCAAGGAACGAAGCAAACGACGGGTCACAATCATCCCGCCATGGCAGGAAAGTTCTACTACATCTTCTCCTGTGTAACTTTTCGGCCCATGGTAAACCAGCGCCACAGCCGAATCGATCTCCCCTTCCCTGTCATACACCTTACCGTAAGCTGCGGTATAACCTTTCATGGAAGAAAGTTTTTTTCCTGATACTCCTTCAAAAACACGTTCAGAAACCGTTATAGCATCCGGCCCGGATACACGAATAACTGAAATGCCTCCAACGGCATTTGGGGTTGAAATGGCGGCGATCGTTTCACTCATAATGGTACTCCTTTTTTCAGCTTGCCATCGCAGCAAAAATCAAAAAACCGTCAGTTACACAGCGTGTAAATGACGGTTTTTCCAACCAGGGCTTACAGCTCGATCTTTTCGTAAAGCTTTGCCTGTTTTTCTCGTTCGGATCTCTCCGCCCTGATATACTCCGCTTCGTAAGAAGTCTGTCCGACCGAAGAGAGAATGCTCTTAGTCGGGATCTCATCCCGTCCGCGGTTTTCACGGCGGCGGTCACGGCCACCGCGGGAACGGCGGCTTTCAGAACGCTTAGACGGGTTTGTGGAAGAGATGACAACACGGCGGTTGGGCTCTTCCCCAATCGACTTAGAAGTGACATCCGGCATCTTGGAAACGACCGAATGGATGATTCTGCGCTCGTACGGATTCATCGGTTCCAGCGTAGAGCTGCGGCCGGTCCGTGCAACGGTTTTGGAAAGCTTTTCAGCAAGATGCATCAAAGTCTTTTCCCGTTTCGCGCGGTAATCGCCGCTGTCGATGGTAATGCGGAAATAATCCCCGCCCAAACGGTTCGCAACCAGAGAAGTAAGGTACTGGATGGCGTCCAGCGTCTCTCCTCTACGGCCGATGATCACGCCAAGTCCTTCGCCCTCAATGTTAAGAACGGTATGTTCTTCATCGCCGGATTCTTCAATCGTGAAACCGGAAAGACCCATTGCGGTGAGAATGGACGTAATATATTCTTTTGCCAGTTCCGTTTTGGTTTTTTCAACCTTCTCGTACTGAACTTTTACCTTTGCTTCATTTTTCAGTTTGCCGAACAACGAATATTTCGGCTCTTCCAATACCTCGACAGTAACGTCGGCAGCGGAAACACCAATCTGCTGCGCCGCGAGCTCAGTCGCTTCGGCAACGGTTTTTCCGGTTGCGGTTGCGGTATAAATCATGGAGCTGACCTCCTTTTTGAAATGATTTGTTTAACGAAGATCTTCGTCAGTTACTTCTTTGTATTCTTCCCCGTATTTTTCTGCGTCGCGTCTTCTTGCCTCAGCCAGTCTGCGGCGGTTGATTTCTTTCTGGGAAAGCATTTCACCTTTGTACATCTTCAGCTCGTTTTCATCCGGCTCTTCAGAAGACTTGGTTCCTTCCTGCGCCGCACGCGCTTCCTGTGCCTGTTTCATTGCTTTCTGCATACGGGACGGTTTTTTGTTTTTGCCTTTTTTCTTTCGTTTATCCCGTTCAATGATCGCTTCCATCTTTTCCGGTGTATAAATCTTAAACAGAACATACGACTGAATGCCCATGAGGATGTTGGACATAATCCAGTACAGCACAACGCCGACCGGAACCTTGAACGCGAAGAACAGAGAGAACAACGGCATGATAAGCAGCATACCTTTTGTCATACCGTTCATCTGCGCACCGCCGAGATGTGCGGAATAATTGAACTTCATGCCGATAAATCCGGCAAGAATTGAGGTAACACCCGAAAGAATCGGGATGATAATCAGCCAGTTTAAACTAAAGGTCGCGACCGCACCCAAATCCAGTCCAAAAAAGGACATGTCAAAATTCTGCACTTTCGTGACAAAATCGGCGCCGAGTTCAGCGAACTTAGTCGGGTCCGCTTTTACCGCGTTGATGACACTGATCTGTGCGGTAGAAGCAACATAACCGTCACCAAGCACCTGCTGAGCAATCTCCTGCGCGCGGGTAATAAGTTCCTGCGGCAGCCGGAGCATATGAAGAAGCGGATTATAAATAACGTTAATAAGACCGAAGAGAATCGGCAGCTGGATGAGAAGCGGAAAACAGCCGCTCATCGGGTTGTAGCCTTCTTCTTCGTAAAGCTTCATCTGCTCTTCCTGCAGCTTCTGCTTGTTGTTTTTATATTTTTTCTGCAGCGCGGCAATCTTTGGCTGGAACATCGCCATACGCGCAGAAGATTTGTTCTGCTTAATGCCAAGCGGCACCAGAATCAAACGAACAAAAATGGTAAACAGCAGGATCGCAATGCCGTAGTTGTGGACGATCTGGTAAAACAGCCACATGATCCAGCCGAGAGGATAACCAAAAATCAAACTAAAATCCATGAAAGACCTCCCGAGAATTGTTTGCGGAAAAATTAAGTTTCCTTACGGATCTTTCTTTTTCAAAAAAGAAAATTTCTGAGGCACCGGGTCGATCCCGCCCTTGAAAAGCGGATTACAGCGAAGCAATCGTTTTGCCGCGAGATAACCGCCTTTTAAAACTCCAAAACGCTCAAATGCCTCCAATGCGTACTGCGAACAGGTCGGATAATACCGGCAGCATGGAGGATGCAGTTTGGAAAGATGCTTCTGGTAAAAGCGGATCAGCCCCGTTATCATTTTTTTCATTGCTTTTCCTGTTTTTTTTCAGAGGATTTTCTTTTTCCTCCAGAATTCAAAAGTGCCTGCAACTGGTATTTCATGACCCGAGCGACCTCCTGTGATTTTACTTTAGGAGTTTTTTCCCTGGCAACAAAAACAAGATCGTACCCGGCAGGGACCGAAGAAGAAACTTCCGCCCACGCCGCGCGGATCACCCGCCTCGCCCGGCTCCGCTGAACCGCATTTCCGACCTTTTTTCCGGTCGTTATACCAACACGGTTTATTCCGCGGTTGTTTTTCATCAAATACGTTACAAGCAAAGCATGTCCTTTAAACCGGCCTTTATAATAAAGCCGTTTAAATTCTTTATTGAGCTTTAACGCAACAATTTTCATGCATACATCCTTAAAACACAAGCAAACGAAAACAAAGACCACAAGTTTTCATGTGGTCTCAAAAAAGCACTGTATGTTTTTTCACACAATGAAAAAACCCGCAAAAATACGGGTTGGTACCGGCCCGGAAAACCGGAACGATACCAAGTGACCGGACTTTTTAGTAAGACAGTACTTTTCTGCCCTTCGCACGGCGTCTTGCCAAAACTTTACGGCCGTTTTTGGTTGCCATTCTCTTGCGGAAGCCATGCTCTTTTTTTCTCTGAAGCTTTTTCGGCTGATAGGTTCTTTTCATCCTTCGTGTTCCCCCTTTCAAACTGTTTTTTATCAAAACAGCGGTTCACTTTGCTCTGGTGACAGTGGGTTTTTGCAAAATGAAACTGTATTTAACGTTCGGGTTTCTAAAAAACAGCAAAACCCTGCAATATAGAAGTATATTATCATCTTTTAAAAATGTCAAGCCATTTCATGCAAAAAACCGTTTTTCGGCCTTGTATGACAAATTGAACCCGTTAAAACATGCCGGATGTGACAAAAATTCCCGCTCTTTTCCCTCAATCTTTTATACTATTATAAATATAGGGTCAAAACAGGTGAATTTACTTGAAAAAACACCCTGTTTTTGTTATAATGGAAAAGGATAATTTTTAATACAGGATCAGCTTGAAAAGACTTTGACAACAGGCAGTAAAACACCTCTTTTCGTTTTTATTATCACTGAAATACGGTGTCTTCAAAATTTATCTTAGGTTGTTAACTGATCTTTTATCCGCTGGTTCTTCTTTATGCAGAAAAAGGACAGAACGAACAGAAAGGCAGTGAAAACACCCGCTGACGAATTTTTTCGCCCAGGCTGTTTTCTTTTTTTGCACCTGCCTTACCAATCATTAAAAAAGATTTCAACCGTGTAACCCACAGGAGGATTTTTCAACAATGGAATCGTTTATGCAAGTGTTTAATCTTGTGAAAGAGACCTGTCACGAGAGCATTTCAGACGTTGCGTTCAACCTCTGGATCGCTCCGCTCGAACCGGTCAAGTTTGAAAACGGAACGGCTTACCTTTATATCAAAAGCGAGTTTCAGAAAAATATCATCACCGATAAATACATAAAACTGCTTTCCAACGGTTTCAATCAGGTCCTGGGGTTTGATGTGCAGATTGAGATCCTGACCGAAGAATCGGAAGAGGTCAAAGAAAAAGCGGTTCCGGTCGAGCTGGATGAAAACACCCAGACCGACGGCACCATGCCAAACGGTGATTATGAATACACATTTGATACTTTCATTGTAGGCGCGTCCAACAACTTCGCTGTCGCGGCCTGTAAAGCGGTCGCTTCCCGGCAGTCTGGCACCTACAACCCTCTGTTTATTTACGGGCCGAGCGGTCTTGGCAAGACCCACCTGCTGATGGCTATCCGGCACGAGATTCAGAAAAACACGCCGGACACCAACATTCTCTACGTCAACGGCGAGACCTTCACCAACGAATTTATCACCGCCATTGAGAATGAGACCACCAACCAGTTCCACACCAAATACCGCAATGCGGACATCCTTCTGGTGGACGATATCCAGTTCGTTGCCGGCAAGGAGCGCACCCAGGAAGAATTTTTCCACACCTTCAATGAGCTGCACCGCAACGGGCGGCAGATCGTTCTCGCGTCCGACCGTCCTCCGAAAGACATTAAAACACTGGAGGAGCGGCTCCGCACCCGGTTTGAAAGCGGCCTGATCACCGACATTACCACCCCGGATTTTGAGACCCGTATCGCCATCATCCGGCGGAAAGCGGAACTTTTGGATATTGAGATTCCGGACGAGGTGGCCGAATTTATTGCAAACCGGCTCAAAAACAACATCCGTCAGCTGGAAGGCGCGGTCAAGAAGATCAAGGCCTATAAGCTTCTGGCGGGTTCTAACCCATCCATTACCGTGGCACAGCATGTCATCAAAGACATTCTGACCGACACCCAGCCGGTACCGGTGACCATCAAACGGATCATCAGCGAAGTCGGGCGCACCTATGGCATCGACCCGGACGACATTGAAGGGCCGATCCGTTCCAACCCGGTTTCCAACGCGCGTAAGGTGGCAATTTACGTGGTTCGTGAGATCACACAGCTCCCCTTGCAGGAGATCGGCGCGAAGTTTAACAACCGCGACCATTCCACTATTGTTTACGCCATCAAGGATGTTGAAAAAAATATGAAAAAGGATTCTCATTATAAGGGAATCGTGGAAGATATCATCAAAAATATTCGGGATAACTAAAAAAACGGCTGGTTTTCAACCGCCGTTTAATGACCAAATTCAACCGTTCTATTTTCGTTTCATTTTGATTTTTTCGTTTTCCACCATTTTTTCAAATATTTTTCCCCATTCAACACCCGGTTTCCAACAAGATCAACACAGGGTGTTCCTTCATCAACAATCCAAACAATTTTCTGACAGTCTTTTCCAAAAACACGAAAGTCAAAAAATCCAGCAATCATCGACAAAAAACACCTGTTTTAACAATTCAACCGCCTCTATTACTACTACTAATTTTTATAAATAAAAAATAAATGATTTTATTTCATTGATATGAATGATAAATAAAAAATAGAACTCAATGATAAAATTTTCTTTTATCAGAAGAAAGGTGCTCTGATTCTATGAAATTTACCTGTAACCTGAAAAGTTTGAGTGAAGCGGTCAACAACGTTTCACTTGCCGTTTCCAGCCGGACCAACCTTCAGGCGCTGGAAGGCATTCTTCTTGACTGCGCCGGAGGAACACTTACCCTCACCGGCTACAATCTGGAGCTTGGCATTATCAAATCCATTGAAGTAGCGCAGGCACAGGATGGAAGAATTATTTTAAACGCGAAAATCTTCGGCGACATCCTCCGCAAAATGCCTTCGGATGAGATCTCGATTGATACCGATGATAAATTTCTTACCATCATCCGCGGCGGAGACGCTGAATTTACCATTCTGGGTACTTCAGCGGAAGAGTATCCGGATGTTCCGACCATCAGCGATGAGGACGGCTTTCCCATGCAGCAGAACGTTCTGCGCAATATGATCTCACAAACGTTGTTTGCTGTTTCGCAGAATGAAAATACCCCGGTGCACACCGGTTCCCTGTTTGACCTGTCAAACGGTATTTTGAATGTTGTCTCGGTGGACGGATATCGTCTGGCGCTCCGCACCGAACCGGTCAAGGTGGATCAGGACTTCCACTTTGTCGTACCGGGCCGTACCCTCAACGAGGTCATCAAGCTGCTCAGCGAAGAGGACGACAAGGAATGTTACATCAAGGTCAGCCGGAAACATATTATCTTTGAGATTTCCGGTTACCAGATCATCTCCCGCCTGCTGGAAGGGGAATTTCTGGATTACCGTTCTGCCATCGGCGGGGAAAGCAAAACAAAGATCCGCATTTCGACCCGCGCGTTTTCCGCGAGTTTGGACCGTGCGTCCATCATCATTACCGACCGGATCAAAAGCCCCATTACGGCGAAGATTGAAGAAGGTCATATCACCATTTCCTGTATGACCTCTCTCGGCAAGGTGATTGACACCATCCCCGCGGAAATTGAAGGGGACGATCTGACGATTGGCTTTAACAATAAATATATGACCGACGCGCTCAAGGCCACCGGTACCGATGAGGTGATGATCCAGGCAAACGGGCCGTTTGCGCCCATGCGCATTGTCCCGCTTTCGGGCGATCATTTTACCTTCCTGGTTCTGCCGGTACGGCTCAAGACCGAATAATACATGAAGGGTGAATCGATGAAACAACAGACGATCCGCATCCATACGGATTTTATCAAGCTGGAACAGCTTTTAAAATTTGCCAGCGCGGTGGAAAGCGGCGGCATGGCAAAAGAAATCATCCAAAGCGGTCAGGTGCTCGTTGACGGCGAACCCTGCACCATGCGAGGAAAAAAGCTGTACCCGGGAAATACGGCGGAATTTAACGGTTGTCTTTACACCGTGGCGCAAGATGAAGATTGACCGCCTTGAGGTAAAGCAGTTCCGCAATCTCGCTGAACAGGTGTTTGAGGCGGAAGAAGGCATCAATGTCATTTTCGGAAAAAACGCACAGGGCAAAACCAATCTCATGGAAGCGCTCTGGCTGTTTACCGGGAATAAGAGCTTCCGGGGAGCGAAAGAATCCGAAATGATCGCGCTTGGCTGCAAGTCCGCAAGGCTTTCGGTGACCTTCACCGACCGGCAGCGGCAGCAGAAAGCCGAAATTATGCTGGGCGAACGCAAAAAACACCATTTAAACGGCGTTCCTATGAAAAGCACCTCTGAAATGGCCGGAAAATATTACGCGGTGGTTTTTTCCCCGTCCGATCTTTCTTTCATCAAAGATGGGCCGGAGCGCCGCCGCCGGTTTCTGGATATGGCCATTAGTCAGCTCAAACCGGTTTACCGGGATTATTTAAACCAGTATTACCGGATTCTGGCGCAGAAAAACAGCCTGCTCAAAGATCTTTACCGCTCCCCTTCCCTGCGGAGCACGGTGGAGCTGTGGGATTTGCAACTGGCGAAGATTGGCACCATCCTTTCCGGTTTTCGGATGGATTATTTGAGCAAGCTCAACAGCTTTGCCGTTAAAATATACAACGGGCTTTCTTCCGGAGCGGAACAGGTGTTTTACCGGTACCAGTCTACGGTTTTTCCCGGGCGGGAAGATATGGGCAGCATCTACAATGATGAGACCATCAACGCTTATTATTCCGCTCTTTGCGCAGCGCAGGAGGAAGATATCCGCACCGGCTTTACCTCGGTTGGCATCCACCGGGATGATATTGAAGTACTGCTGGACGGTTTGCCCGCCCGTCAGTTTGGTTCACAGGGGCAGCAGAGGAGCTGTGCGCTCGCTATGAAGTTAGCGGAAAGCAGGCTCATCTACCATGTGACCGGGGAACAGCCGGTCATGCTGTTAGATGATGTCATGAGTGAGCTGGACGCGGCAAGACAGGATTATATTTTGAATCACCTGGAAAACGGGCAGGTTTTTATGACCTGCTGTGATCTTTCAAATACATTGCGTTTAAAAAGCGGTAATATTTACAAAATGGAAAACGGCGTACTGGGAAAGCAATGATCCCATCAGCGGAAAGGAAGGTTTTATGTACCTGCATCTTGGTCAGGACGTGGTTGTCCGGATGAGTGAGGTCGTTGGCATATTTGATATGGAAAATACCTCAACTTCCCGTTTTACCAAAGAGTTTCTCCGGCAGGCGACCCATGAAATGGAGGTCGTGACCGTGAGTTACGAAATGCCAAAAAGTTTTGTTCTGTGTGAAAGAGACGGGAAAAAGACCCTTTACATTTCGCAGATATCACCGGCAACTTTAAAAAAGCGCGCTTCCCGTTTTTTGGAGGAAGGGGCTTAAACGCTTTTCTTTTACCATTGATTTTTTTGACACTTTGTTTTTATGCAAAGGCGATTGGAGGATACAGTTTTGGAGAATAAACCGGTTAACAGCAATCAGTATGACGAAAGCCAGATTCAGGTGCTGGAAGGGCTGGAAGCAGTCCGGAAACGCCCGGGTATGTACATCGGCTCCACCGGGCCGAGAGGCTTGCATCATCTGGTATATGAAATCGTCGACAACGCCATTGACGAGGCCCTTGCCGGGTACTGCGACGAGATCCGGGTCGAGATTCTGCCGGACGACGTTATCCGCGTGACCGACAACGGGCGTGGTATCCCGACCGGCATCCACCCGAAGGAAGGAATTTCCGCGGCGACGGTCGTTTACACCATCCTGCATGCCGGCGGTAAATTCGGCGGCGGCGGATATAAAGTAGCGGGCGGTCTGCACGGCGTTGGCGCGTCGGTCGTTAACGCGCTGAGCGAATGGCTGGAGCTGACGGTTTATGACGGCAGTCAGATTCATTTTCAGCGGTTTGAGCGCGGCCATTATGACGAAGAGATGAAAGTCATCGGCACGACCGACAAGACCGGTACTTCGGTCATGTTCAAGCCGGACTATGAAATATTTGAACAACTGAATTTTGATTATGAGACCCTGCTCAATCGTCTGCGGGAACAGGCTTTTTTAAACGCCGGCATCCGCATTGTGCTGGAAGACAAACGCGGCGCCGAACCGGTAGAAGATATCATGCATTATGAAGGCGGTATCAGCAGCTTTGTGGAGTTCATCCACAAACGCCGCGCACTGGAACCTTTGCATGAGGATGTGATTCATCTCACAGCGGTTAAGGATGATATGACCGCGGAGGTCGCATTCCAGTATAATGACAGCTACAACGAACTGATTCTTTCTTTCGCGAATAACATTCATACCACCGAAGGCGGTTTTCACGAGATTGGCTTTAAAAACGCGATGACCCGTGTGTTCAACGACTACGGCCACCGGTTCAAACTGCTGAAAGATGATGAAAAGCTCAGCGGTGAGGACGTGCGCGAAGGTTTGACGGCCATCATCAGTGTGAAACTCACCAACTGTGAATTTGAAGGGCAGACCAAAACCAAGCTGGGCAACACCGAAGTGCGCCCGCTGGTGGAAGGAATGGTCAGCGAAAAGCTGATGACCTACCTGGAGGAAAATCCGTCGGTAGCCCGTTCCATTTTCGAGAAAGCAGTTACCGCGCAGCGTGCCCGTGAAGCGGCCCGCCG
>USBI01000008.1 GCA_900552945.1 uncultured Oscillospiraceae bacterium | reverse complement strand
TCTTTTTCACCACCACCATTCATTTTCGGGGTTGATTTTTAATAGTTAATCTTTCTTACGAATACACATTCGCAAAGCTTGTCCGGCCATGGTTCAGGCGCCGTTTCCGGCAAACCTTTCGGCCGTTTTATAAAAGCAGCTTTTCCGGCACCGGGAGGGAACCCTCCCGGCCGACCGGAGAGGCTGTATTACAGTCAACGTTTGGATGTGTCGCAGTCACAATCTGACGGTGACGAACAATCCGTGTTAAGCTTCGGCGGGAAAAACTCATCCGCCGGGAACTGAATGCCGCGAAAGATTTCACAAGGGTCTTCAGTGTTGCAGCAACACTCTTTTTCCGGCACACAATAATCGTAAGCCGGAACAAGCAGCTGAACCCGGCGCTGCAGGTTAACAATGGAAAACAGACCAAGTGTTGCAAACACATTTCTGCCCGGAATAACTGCACAGAAGTTGCCGTCAAATTCCGCTGCGACTTCCGGCGGGATATTGATGCACGGCTCATAGCAGCAATCGTTGCGCGGGCACATCTTTACCGCAAGGAAAATCGGCTCCACAAGCTGGATGCTCGCAGTCGGCAGACTGTTGCCGCAGTAATCAAACCGGTTGATGAGATTCGCATCGGTCGAGTAGGTCGCAACATTGCCTTCACTGCCGTACAGAATCACTTTCTTGGTAAACACGGCAAGGCCGGTAACCTCTGTGGGCGCGCTGACCGGAGAGGTGAACGCCTCAACAGTCACCTTGAAGAAGAAGGTGATATCCACCGAGTAAAACCCTTTGTTAAACGCGACCGGTTCCACGTTCATGTAGACATTAAGTACCGCTGCTTTCTTGCTTTTTACACTTACGGCCGCATCGATGATGCTTTGTGCAGTGTCTGTGAAATAGACCTGAAGGTCTTCAAAACAGTCTTTGGCACTGCAGGAATCGTAGATTCTGGCCGTTTCAATGCAGACCGCTTCTTTAAAGCCATTGTCACAGCAGCCCGACGAAAATTTTTCAGCCATAATGATCCTCCTTATGTCCTTATTAAAGCAAATTGCCTTAATACATAATATGGAGAATACGGCACTTGGTGCATAATGAATCAGATTTTTTTCAACCGAGCAAAATTCGCCATGATTTTTTTAGTACCAACCTTATCAAACGCCACTTCAACCAGCACATCGTTCGCCATGGGAGTCATGGAAACGACCATACCGTTTCCGAATACCCGGTGGCTGACGGTATCGCCCACCTTAAAGTCGATAGCGGCCGGCGCAGCTTTCGCCGGGCGGCCCGCCGGCTCAACCGAAAAGGCAGCCGGTACCTGTTTTGTCTGCGGCTGGTAAGGGGTATATGTATGAACGGTCAGATCCTTCCGGTCGGTCAGTTCACCCGGTATCTCCTCAAGGAAGCGGGAAGAACGGTTGCGGGTGGTGGAGCCGAACAGCATACGCGACGCGGCGCTGAGCAGGTACAGCTTTTCTTTCGCACGGGTAATGCCCACATAGGCAAGCCGGCGCTCCTCCTCCAGCTCCTCCGGGAAATTGAGAATGTTACGGGAAGGAAAAATTCCTTCCTCCATCCCCACAATATATACATAAGGAAACTCCAGCCCTTTTGCGGAGTGCAGAGTCATCATCACAACACTGTCCTCCGACTGGTTGAGATTATCCAGATCAGTGTAAAGCGCAACCTCTTCCAAAAAGCCGGAAAGAGAGGCGTCATCCTGGTTTTCTTCCTCGTAATTTTTCATGTTGGATTTCAGCTCTTCAATATTTTCCAGCCGAACTTCCCCTTCCGGACCGTCCGCCTGAAGCATGAGCCGGTAGCCGGTCTCCTGCAGCAGCAGATCCAACAGATCTTCCAGTGACTCCTGTTCCGCGGCAAAGGCCAGTTCGGTGATGATTCGGACAAACTCTTTGAGCGGCCCACTACGCCTGGACAGCGCGGGATAGGTATCCGCCTCCCGGAGAACCTCAAACAGCGGGATTCCCTCCCCTTCGGCGATCTGCTCCGCGGCAGCGACTGTAGACGCGCCGATGCCGCGCTTGGGCTCGTTGATGATCCGTTTGAGGCGCACACTGTCGCTCGGGTTGTTGATCACATTCAAATACGCGAGCATATCTTTGATCTCTTTCCGCTCGAAGAACTTATGCCCGCCAATGATTCGGTACGGGATATTGCTGCGGATGAAGTAACGCTCCACGCTGTTGGACTGGGCATTCATCCGGTAAAGAACGGCGTGGTCGGAATATTTCCTGCCATTTTTCACGTTTTCCACAATGCTGGAAGCAACAAACTCCGCCTCAGCGCTTTCGTCCGACGCACGGCGCACGACGATTTTCTCCCCGTCACCGTTCTGGGTCCAGAGCCGCTTTCCCTTCCGTTCCTGATTGTGAGAAATGACCGCGTTTGCCGCGTCGAGGATATTCTGGGTAGAGCGGTAGTTCTGCTCCAGACGGATGACGACCGCATTCCGAAACTGTTTCTCAAAGCTCAAAATGTTTTCAATCGTCGCACCGCGGAATTTATAAATACTCTGGTCGTCATCACCCACAACACAGAGATTGTGGTGTTTTCCCGCAAGCAGGCTGACCAGACAGTACTGCGCGTGGTTGGTATCCTGATACTCATCCACCAGAATATAACGGAAACGGTTCTGGTAATATTCCAGCACATCCGGAAACTCTTCAAATAAGCGCACAGTCAAAACAATAAGATCGTCGAAATCCAGCGCGTTCGCTGTTTTTAAGCGGGTCTGGTACCGGTCATAAATTTTTCCGATCACCGAAAGGCGGTAATCACTGCCGACCGACTGAATGAATTGTTTCGGCGAGAGCATTTTGTCCTTACTGCGGCTGATCTCTCCCAGCACCGCTTTGGGCGGGAACATTTTATCGCTGACACCGAGGTCTGCCATGCTGTCTTTAACCACGCGAAGGCTGTCGTCAGTATCATAAATGGTAAAGCTGCCGGTATATCCCAACCGGTCGATGTTCCGCCGCAGAATGCGTACACACACCGAATGGAAGGTGCCGGCATTCACTTCGCCGCCGTCCTCACCCAACATTGCGTTAAGCCGCTCTTTCAGCTCTCCTGCCGCCTTGTTGGTAAAAGTGATTGCAAGAATATTCCAAGGGCGCGGCGGACGCACTGCCAAAATCCCATGAACAGCTTCCCGGTCCTGCTCGTTCGGATGCTCTGCAAACCGGGAAAGAAACTCGATTTCACGTTCACCGATCTTTTCAGGAACCGCGGTATCCAGATAAGCATTTCCATAACTGAGCAGACAGGCGATCCGGTTGACCAACACAGTGGTTTTTCCGCTGCCCGCTCCGGCGAGAATCAACAGCGGGCCATCAACCGTAACCACCGCCTGCCGCTGCATATCGTTCATGCGGCTATATTCCTGCTCAATGATCTTCTTTTTTAATGAAAGATAACGTTCCTGCAATTCAGACATTCAACTTACCTCAAACTATTTTATATTAAAACGACTTGTCCTGTGAAAGGAATTGATACGGAAATTTATTATATCACAGAATTCTCTTAAAAGAAAGCGACTCCTCCAAAACCATTAAAACACATGGCTTCAAATTCTCGTTCATGCACGTCAAACAGCATGAATTAAAACCAACAAAACAAAAAGCAGGCCGATAGAAGACCTGCTTTTTTGCCAATTATTTTTTTGATTAACCAAACACGCTGAGCAAAACGCCTGCTGCAACAGCAGAACCGATAACACCAGCTACGTTCGGGCCCATTGCATGCATGAGAAGGAAGTTGCGCGGATTTTCTTTCTGACCAACCTTCTGAGAAACACGGGCAGCCATCGGAACAGCAGATACACCAGCGGAACCGATGAGCGGATTGACCTTGCCTTTGGTGAAGATGTACATCAAATCGCCAAAGAGTACGCCGCCTGCTGTGCCAAGGCAGAATGCAAGCAGACCAAGGATGATGATCGCAAGTGTGGACGGGCTGAGGAAGTTGTCACCAACTGCGGTCGCACCAACGGAAACGCCGAGGAAGATGGTGACAATATTCATCAACTCGTTCTGAGCGGTCTTGCTGATACGTTCAACCACGCCGCTCTCACGCATGAGGTTACCGAGCATGAGCATACCGACCAGCGGAGCAGCATCCGGAACCAGCAGAGAAACAATCAGAGTGGTAACGATCGGGAATACGATCTTCTCGGTTTTGGAAACCGGGCGAAGCTGCTTCATAACAACAGAACGCTGTTTCTTGGTGGTGAGCAGTTTCATAATCGGCGGCTGGATAATCGGAACCAGCGCCATGTAAGAGTAAGCAGCTACCGCAATGGAAGGCAGCAGATCAGGCGCAAGCGATTTGGTAACAAAGATCGCGGTCGGGCCGTCTGCACCGCCGATGATGCCGATGGAAGCCGCTTCCGGGCCGCCAAACGGGAAGAAATCCGGGAAGTACATACCAAGTGCCATCGCACCGATAAAGGTGGTGAAAATACCAAGCTGAGCTGCTGCACCGAGCAGGAAGCTCTTCGGGTTCGCGATCAGCGGGCCAAAGTCGGTCATTGCGCCAACGCCCAAGAAGATGAGCGGCGGATAGATACCGAGTTTAACGCCAAGGTAAAGAATATCAACCAGTCCGCCTTTTTGCAAAACCTGACCGTAATCAATGGTCGTGCCGGCGAACAGTTCCGGATGATACACCTCACTGAGCGGAATGTTTGCCAAGAACATACCGAACGCGATCGGCAACAAAAGCAGCGGTTCAAACTTTTTAGCGATTGCCAAGAAAAACAGGACAAATGAAATAAGGATCATAACGCCCTGCTGCCAGGTCATTGCCATAAAACCGGAGTCCTGGATAATGCCCTGTATAGTTTCTACAAATACGTCCACAGTTTCACGTTCCTTTCATTCAAGATTCAAGAACAAATACGGGTCACTTTTTTTCCGAGCGTTTAATACTCTTGATTGCATAAGAACCCTGGCCTTCCAAAGAAACGGAAACCGCCGCAGAAATCGCAGCGACTGTTTTTCCCGGAATACCGTCCTCAACAGCAGCATTCATGACCGGACCCGGTCCTGCCGGAGGCACAAACTCAGCAGCTTTTGCAGGTGCAGCTGCTTTTGGTGCAGCTGCGGGCGCAGACTGCGCTGCAACATCCGGCTGTTTTTTCTTCGACCCGGCAATACGGGAAACTACAGCGCCGGTGATGTACAGGATGATGACCAGACCAATAAGCGCAGCAAACACTACGATAAGCCCTGTTATAACAACAGCAATAATTGAGCCCCAATCCATCTTTGCTTCTCCTTTTTATAAAATTTTCATGCGTTAAAAAACTAACGATTGGAATTATTATAACCTATCTAAAAATAAATTTCAATGAATATCTGCAATTTTTTCATAATTTCATCCACCTTTTTAAAAAGCATTGCCATGGTAAAAGAAAGCGAGGTATAATAAAGCAAAGTAAAAAAGCCATGCCGCGCAACTCGCAAAGTGAGGAAAATAAATGAATATTGTCAATGAAGTTTACCAGTATCTCGTGCAAAAAGCACCGCAAATCCTTATGGCAATCGTTGTGTTCGCAGCCGGGATGGTGGTGGTTTACTTTTTAAACCGCCTGACCAAGAAAGCGCTCGCACGCAGCCGTATCGATCAAGCGATCGTCCGTTTTATTGAACCGGTCGTTAAAATCGGCCTTTATATCGTCGTGGGGATCATTGCCCTTTCCGTTGCGGGATTTCCCACTACCTCGCTGGTCGCGGCGTTTGGTGCGGTTGGACTGGCTGTGAGCCTTGCCGTAAAAGATTCCCTTGCAAACATGGCAAGCGGCCTTTTGCTGCTCGCCTCAAAGCCATTTAAGATTGGCGATGTCGTTGAAGCAGACGGAGTCACCGGAACGGTGAAAGAGATCAGCATTCTTTACACGCAAATCAATACATTTGACAACCGTGTCGTGTACATCCCAAACGGGCAAATCGCAGACGAACAGATCATCAATATCTCACGGGAAGGAGAACGCCGGCTGGACCTTACGTTCGGCATCTCTTATAAAGACGATGTAGAACGTGCAAAAGCTTTAATCAAAAGCGCTGTGGATGCGCACAAAGATGCATTGAAAACGCCGGAACCGATCATTCGCTTATGTGAACTGGGAGACAGCGCTGTAAAAATTTCCTGCTATGTCTGGGTAGAGTCTTCCAATCTGATTAATTTAAAATTTGATCTTTTAGAGCAAGTCAAGCAGCTGTTTGATGAAAACGGGATTTCCATCCCCTACCCGCAGCTCGATGTTCATCTTGATCCTTCTTCTCAGCAACCCACTAATCAGGCTGAATAAAAAAGACTCCCACGGAGTTTCAAACAGTTACGAAAAAGGCGGCGGAACTGAGGTTCCGCCGCCTTTTCATCGGTAAATGTTTATTTTTCCACAGAGAACCGGTATTCGGTCGTAAACGAATACAGGCTGCCCGCCTTCAGCACAGGCGACGGGAAATTTTTGTGTTTCATCGCGTTGGGGAAAAACTGTGTTTCCAGGCAAAATCCCGCATGCGGCTGATATTTCACACCGCCTTTTCCGATAACCTGATCGCTCAAGCCGTTTCCACAGTAAAACTGAATGCCGGGTTTGTTGGTATACACCGCCATTTTAATGCCTGTTTCCGGACATACCGCTTCTGCTGCGATAGGCAGCTTATCCGAATGATCGTCCTCATCCGCGCCGTTTAAAACCCAGTTGTGGTCATAACCGTGCGCGGAAACAAGGCCAGGCTCATCGTCATGGATTCGTTCACCGATCACATGATAATCAATGAAGTCATAAGGTGTTCCCACAACATCCGCAATGATGCCGTTCGGAAGGGTTTCGTCATTGCCTACGGTATATTTTTCTGCATAAAGTTTTAATTTATGATCCAGCACGTTCTTGCCGCTGTCCTGACCAGCAAGGTTAAAGTAAGTGTGATTGGTGAGGTTGCAGACGGTATCACGGTCGCTGACCGCACGATAATCGATTACAAGACCATTTTCTTCCGTTAATTTATAAACCACAGTCACATTCAGGTTACCAGGATAGTTTTCATCTCCATCCGGGCTGAACAGCTTGAGCTCCAGCTCATCGCCTGTCGCACCTTTCATGATTTCAACATTCCACACCTTTTTATCAAATCCAATCTTGCCGCCGTGAAGATGGTTGTTTCCATCGTTCAAATAAAGGTGATAGGTCTGACCGTTGAGTTCAAACTCGCCTTTTTCAATACGGTTTCCACAGCGGCCAATCAGCGCGCCCAAAAATCCACCTCTGGTCTGGTACTCGCCAATGGTGTCATAACCCAAAGCAACATCTTTCATATCGCCGTTTTTATCCGGCACAAGAATGGAAACAACAGTTCCTCCATAATTGGTGATACTCACCTTCATGGAGCCATTGTCAAGTGTGTAAAGGTCAACGTCAACCCCTGTAGAAGTTGTTCCAAAGGGTTTTTTTGTGATGGTTGTCATAAGCATGCTCCTTGTCAAAATCACATAAATTCAAAAATAAGTATCCCTTTTCAAAGATATTTGCTTTTTATTATAGCACCGTCAAGCAGAAAAATGCAACAGAAAGTTGAATTGTTGACGAAAAGCAGATGCACATTTTACCGAATACAAACCTGCAAATCCACCTGAACTGCGATATAAAGCATTTTGCCCATAAAATAATCGGCAAATCATCCGCAGCATATGCTTCAGATGACTTGCCGAACGCTGTTTTGCCTGTAATTTCACCGTTATTGGTTACAGATAAACCGCCAACCATCCCGGCACATTTCTTCGATTCCTCTTTCCGCTTTCCAATGAAGCAGTTCAGCCGCCTTGGAAGTTTCCGCGTATGCGGAAGCGATGTCGCCGGCACGACGAGGAACGATCTTGTAAGGTACCGTCACACCGTTTGCCTTTTCAAATGCGGTTACCATTTCCAACACGCTGGTTCCTTTTCCGGTACCGAGGTTGATACAGTCACAGCCGGTACGGTTCATCGCATAATCAAGCGCCGCAAGATGACCTTTCGCCAGGTCGACAACATGGATGTAATCACGCACACCTGTGCCGTCAACTGTATCATAATCGTTGCCGTACACATTCAAATGCGGCAGTTTGCCGAGCGCCACCAGGTTGATGTACGGCATGAGATTATTGGGGATACCGTTCGGATTCTCCCCAATGAGCCCGCTTTCATGCGCGCCAACCGGATTAAAATAACGCAGATTCACTGCGCTCCACTGGGAGTCCGCTTTGCACACATCTTCTATCATCTGCTCCAGCATTACCTTGGTATAGCCATAAGGATTTGTTGCCGAAGTGGGCATGCCTTCCTTAAATGGAACCGGATTGTTCATGCCATACACGGTTGCGGAAGAGGAAAACACCAGTTTTTTGCAGCCTTCTTTGCGCATCGCGTCCAGCAAAGTCAAGGTACCGGTAATGTTGTTCCAGTAATACTCCAACGGTTTTTCTACCGATTCACCCACTGCCTTGAATCCGGCAAAGTGGATGACCGCATCCACCGCACTGTGCTTAAAGATGCTTTGCAGGGTACGGCGGTCTAAAATATCCGCTTGAAAAAATGAAACAGTTTTTCCTGTAATCGACTCAATCTTATCGACTACTTCAATTTTCGAATTGGAAAGGTTGTCTACAATCAACACCTCATGACCGGCATTGAGCAGTTCCACACAGGTATGGCTTCCAATAAAGCCGGTACCTCCTGTAACCAGAATCGTCATAAAACGACCTCCATTTCAATCATCTAATATTAACATGTGTTCCACCGCAGGGACGGATCTTCAGCAGGTGACAACAATCCTTCCCAAAAACATTCTCCATCTCTTTGCAATAGTCTTCTGCCATCTCTTCGGGAAGATATGCCTGAATCGTACCGGCAAACCCCCCGCCATGTACCCGGCAGGCACCCTTGCCGTTCAACAGCCGCTCCGAAAGAGCAAGTGCCAGCGCAAGGCCCTGTTCTTTTGTGCTGCCGGGCGGTGTAACATTTTGCAGCCGGCAGGCAGAAGAAGCGCCCGACGCTTTAACCAGCTCAAAAAAGCGGTTCATCTCTCGATCACGAAGTGCATTTGCCATTTTCGGAACCCGCTGGTCTTCATCGAAAAAGTGAATCGCACGCAAAACAGCACGATCCCCCAGTTGTGAACGCAGCTGCGGGAGACAGCGGAAGAACTCCTGCTCATTTACCTCGCGCAGCACCTCTTTGCCAAGCGCCTTAGCCACGCCGGACATTTCTGCCGGTACAGCGGCGTATTCACCAGTGAGATCGGCATGGCTGCCTCCGGTGTTAACAACGCACAGATAATAGCCATACTCGGTAAAATCGCAGAACAGCTGATCCACTTTCGGAACTGCGGGATCGGCAAAATCGATCTCGATCAACCCTCCGAATGAACATGCCATCTGATCGAGCAAACCGCACGGCTTTCCAAAATAACGGTTCTCAGAATACTGACCGATCTGCGCGATCTCGATGGCGCCAACCGTTCCGCCATTGTAAAGGTGATTGAGCATGGTTCCTACCAGCACCTCAAACGCAGCGGAAGAAGACAGGCCCGATCCGCGTAAAACGTCAGAAGTAGTATATGCGTCAAATCCGCCGATCGTATACCCAAGCTGTTGAAAACGTGAAGCAATGCCGCGAACGAGCGCGGTCGATGTATTTTCCTCCTCCGGTTTCGGATCAAGGTCAGAGAGAGAAACAATGTTTTCATCATGCCCCTCAGAATGAATATGAATCACACCGCGGTCATTTTTAGAAGCGACCGCTACAGCGTCCAGATCAATCGACGCGGCCAATGTTCTTCCCCGCTGATGATCGGTATGGTTTCCGCCGATCTCAGTACGCCCCGGAGCACTGAAGAAGCAAACTTCCCGCTCTGCTCCGAAAAGCCGCTCAAACTCTTCCAAAGCGGTTATGTAGCGTTCCCGCTGACGGGTCACATCTTCTTGTTTATAAAGGCGTGAAAATTCTTTTTCTGCCGCTCCCGCCTTCAAAAGCTGTTTACACCCACTTGTTTTAGCCAAGGCAAATTCCCCCTGCATCAGACAAAATAATAAAGCGTGTCCCACGCTGGCATATAAGGGTGATGCCGTAAATAGACCTTGTAATCCTCCCGCAAATTTTTCACCTGCAGAGGAATCGCAAACAGGTCCTCATTTCGGTGGTAGGCGCTGACCGCCAGCTTAGGCTTATATGCCTTTATCTGCCCTGTGCAGCCTTCCAGCGCTTCCCGCTCCACGCCTTCTACATCCATTTTTATATAGCTTAACGGAAAAGCAGCGATCTGGTCAAGAGGTTTGGCCAGAATTTCTGTTTTTCCTGTACTGCTCACCGCTGAACTGCGCCCAGCTTTTCCGTTAAACGTCAGAATCTCTTCTTTGTTCCATGCTCCGGTACATAGTAATTGGGCACGCTCTAATGCATCATACCGGTTTTGCAGTTTTCTAAAATTTTTGGGATTGGGTTCCAAGGCGTAAATATAGCGATAATTCCCGCCGGTTTGTTCCAAAAATTCAGAGACCGTATCCCCGTCGTACGCGCCAAGGTCGGCATAAACCTCGTTCTGTCCGAGCCGCAGGATATTTTGATACGCTTCCTCGCGCGGCGTCTCACAACACAGCAGGCGATCGATCTGCCCGCCCAGTTTAAAGCGCAGCACCTGCTCAAACACATGGCGGGAAGTATCATCCGCCAACATAGAATAAACCTCTTTCAACTCCTGTTCATGCAGGGAAAAATACTCCCGCTCAAACAACCCGCCGCCAAACAGCGGCACATCCGGTGCATAGAGTTCCTGTTCTTCGGCAATGCCACGAATTTTTGCGACCAGTCCCGGTTCAAACGCCGCAAAAGCAAGCAAAACCACCATCGGCCCAAACTGCTCTTTGGCTTCCGTGTACCGAAGTACGCGATGGCCTAGGAAACTGTGCCCACGAACATACTCATCACTCGCAAAAATCCCTGCAACTGGAATGCGGTACCGCTCACAAACGCGAACAATTTTTTCACAGCCGTCTCCCATTCCGTATATAACAACCGGCTTTTTCACCGTTTGCAGGTACTCCCACAAAAAGAAAGTTTCGTTCATAAAGCTCCTCTCAAACAAGAATCCCTGTGCAAACGCACAGGGATGAATAAACAACCACTTTTAGTTTAGTGTTCAACGTAACCCTCAGGCCCGAAATCACGAGGAGCCTCTTCGTTTTGAACAGGTGTCTCTTCGGCGGAATCGGTAAATTTATCCGAAACCATCTCCGCAACGATTTCACCCTCCATCAGCTTTTTAAACTCTGCTCCGTCAATCTTCTCATGGGTGATCAGGTACTCCGCCACATTGATGAGCTGATCCCGGTGAGCGGTGAGAATATCGCCAGACTGCTCATACGCATTGTCAATAATCTCACGGATTTCGCCGTCAATTTCCGCCGCTACTGTTTCAGAATAGTTTCTGGACTGATTGAAATCACGGCCGAGGAACACTTCATGATCCGCCTGCCCGTAAACGATGGTTCCCAGCTTTTCGCTGAACCCGTAACGGGTCACCATGCTGCGCGCGATCTTCGTCGCCCGCTCAATGTCGTTGGATGCGCCGGTTGAAATATCTTCCAGCATAAGGCTTTCCGCCACACGGCCGCCCAGCAGAACCACAAGCTCTTCCTGCATCTCTTTCTTGCGCATATAGCTCTTGTCATGCTCCGGAAGAGACATGGTAAAGCCGCCCGCCATACCGCGCGGGATGATAGAAACCTGATGCACCGGGCTCTGCGTTTTGCAATAGTAGGTACAAACCGCATGACCCGCTTCATGGTAAGCAGTCAATTTCTTTTCAGCCGGTGTGATAACTCTGGATTTCTTTTCCGGACCAGCAACCACTTTAATGGTCGCCTCTTCGATATCCTGTTCAATAATGGCTTTCCGGTTATGACGTGCAGCCAGAAGCGCCGCTTCATTAAGCAGGTTTTCCAAATCCGCGCCGGTGAATCCGGCCGTCGATTTCGCAATGACCGAAAGATCAACGTCAAAGCCCAGCGGCTTGTTGCGCGCGTGAACTTTTAAAATTTCCTCACGGCCTTTTACATCCGGATAGCCCACCATGATCTCACGGTCAAACCGGCCGGGACGCAGAAGCGCCGGGTCAAGAATATCACGGCGGTTAGTAGCCGCGATGATAATAATCCCCTCGTTCGCACCAAAGCCATCCATTTCAACCAACAACTGGTTCAAGGTCTGTTCACGCTCATCGTGACCGCCGCCCAGACCGGCGCCGCGCTGACGGCCGACTGCGTCGATCTCATCGATAAAGATGATGGCCGGAGCGTTCTTTTTGGCCTGTTCAAACAGATCACGTACACGGGACGCACCAACACCGACAAACATTTCCACAAAGTCAGAACCGGAAATAGAGAAGAACGGAACGCCCGCTTCGCCCGCTACTGCACGCGCAAGCAGGGTTTTACCGGTACCCGGAGGGCCCATAAGCAAAACGCCTTTCGGAATACGCGCGCCCAGCTCATTGAACTTTTTCGGGTTTTTCAAAAATTCTACGATTTCAACCAACTCGGCTTTTTCCTCATCTGCGCCGGCTACGTCTGCAAACGTCGCCTTTTTGCCCTGAGTCAAACCGTTTTTGGCGTTCATTTTTCCAAACTGATTGATCTTTCCGCCGCCCTGCTGGCGCATGATCAACACCCAGAAAACAATCATCACACCAATGAGAAGCAGTGTCGGCAGGAAGTTGAGCAGCCAGGAATTATCCTGAATCGGCAGATAATTGTATGAAATCTGATCGTCCAAATGTTCCTTGTTGTATTCAACGACCATTGGCTCGACCAGTTCCACAAACAAGCCCACATTCGGCACCTTGTAAACAAGTGTTGTATCGCGCCCTTCAATGTTCGCTTTCAGTTCCCCTGTTCCAAGGTCCAGTTCAAATTCTTTTACCTTGTTCTGCTGGAAATAGTCAACAACTTCGGAGTACGCGATCTGCTCGCCGGTGGGAGTCACCATGTTCATCATAAACATGAACCCGCCAATGAGCGCCACAAACACCAAGACGTATATGAGTATGCTCTTCCCTTTTTTGTTCAAAATCTCAACTCCAGTTCAACAGAAACGGCTGCCCGTTTTTTATTTGGAATAAACTTCCGGTTTTAAAATGCCGACATACGGCAGATTGCGGTATTTTTCCGCATAGTCAAGCCCATATCCAACCACAAACTCATCCGGCACCACAAAGCCAAAATAGTCCGCGGCAACATCCGCCTGACGGCGCTCCGGCTTGTCAAGCAATGTGCACAGCCGAAGGGAACTCGGCCCACGCTGTTTTAACAACCCGGTGATATAGCTTAAGGTCATGCCGCTGTCCAAAATATCCTCAACCAGCAGCAGATCTTTCCCTTCCAGATTTTGGTCGAGGTCCTTGATGATCTTAACGACGCCGGATGTTTTCACGCCGGAGCCGTAACTGGAAACCGACATGAAATCAATCTCACAAGGCACAGTGATGGCACGCATCAGGTCAGCCATAAACACAACCGAACCTTTGAGCACACTGACCATCATCAGATTTTTACCCTGATAATCCTCACTGATTTTCTTTCCCAACTCTGCGACCTTGTTCTGCAGCTCTTCTTCACTGATTAAAACCTTTAAAATGTCATTTTTCATATCATTGCCCTCTCATCGCCATCTGAACAGATCAGCAAAAACCGTTTGGTCTGGCTGCTGCACTGCACACGGCTGTCCTCTCCGTAACCTTCCGCCCAAACCAGCCCTTCCTCATCGCACAGCACCGCAAGACGGTCCCTTAGATGCAATGGGATTTTAGACTCGTTATAAAGCTTTTTCAAAGACTTGGTGACTCCTCGGCGCGGCAGAGAAATCTTATCCCCCGCCTGCCTGGAACGAAATACCGGATTGCCTTTTATTTTATCATAGTCCAAAACGGCAATTGAGAAATTTTTATTAACTTTACCAGAGTTTTCCCAATTTTCCGCAACAGATATATTATAGGCAGTTCCGCTTGGAAATGTCAACCTGCCAAAAGAAAAAGGGAAAGCAAACGGTTGGGCGGGCGCTTTATCCACCTCAAACGACAAAACACCATCTTTGACCTGTGCGTGCAGGTCATCCGCCATATTTATTTTCCCGGTTCCGCTCAAGATTATTTTGTCGAATTCTGCAATTTTTTCACGGGAAAGAGAAACACCCCTTTCACAGGCAAGCCGCACAAGTACACGGCGCCGAACAGCACAATGTTCCTTTGCAAGAGCCGCGGCATCGTACCCTTCCGAACACTGAATGCGCAAAGCGGCTTCTTCCGCCAAACTTGAAAGGCAGTCTTCATCCGCGCAAAGCGACTCCAGCGTACCTCCAAAGGTTTTTTCGTAAGACGGATTGATTTGTTTTAACTGGGGCGTTACCCGCAAACGAATGCGGTTGCGGGTATATGTTTCATCATAATTTGTGCGGTCGGTCAAAAAGTCAAGCCGGTTTTCCCGGCAGTATTCCTCAACCAGCTCACGTGTAATGGAAAGAAACGGCCGGATTACCTTTCCGTATACCGGCGGGATTCCGCACAATCCTTTCAAACCGGTCCCGCGCGCCAGCCGGAACAAAACCGTTTCCGCGTTATCGGAAAGGGTGTGTGCCGTTGCGATTCGTACAGAGGATTTTCCCTCTGCGTGATTTTCATCACGCGTTTGATACTGCTCCGCAATCTGTTCAAAAAAACGGTACCGCACGATTCTGCCGCATTCCTCTTCCCCGATTTTCTGACGGCGCGCAAGCGAGCCGACATCACAGGAAAGAATGTGAAACGGCACATTCAATTTGCGGCAAAGCCGTTCAGCAAACAGCATGTCCCTCTCGCTTTCCTCCCCGCGGAGCCGGTGATTCACATGGCAGGCGACAAGCCGGAGACGGTACTGTGGGAGCTCGTGTGCCAGAAAATAAAGCAGCGCGACAGAGTCCGCGCCGCCGGATAATCCAACGACAACAGTGTCTCCATCACGCAGCATGTGATTCGATTCAATAAAAGCGAGTACCTTATCAATCATCCCGATAACTCTCCAATGAAGTAAATAGCGTATGCGCGCCGTCCCAATGCAAACGCACCGTATCCGTCTCACCGTGACGGTTTTTGGCAACGATACACTCCGCTATATTCTGCTCTTCCGAATCGTCATTGTAGTACGCATCGCGGTAAAGAAACATGACGATATCCGCGTCCTGCTCAATCGAACCCGATTCACGCAGGTCAGAAAGCATGGGGCGATGGTCGGTTCTGGAGTCCGGCGAACGGGAAAGCTGGGAAAGAGTGATGACCGGAACATTCAGTTCCTTTGCCATAATCTTCAAATTACGGGTGATTTCCGCAACTTCCTGCACACGGTTGTCATTGCGGCGCCCGGTGGTCATAAGCTGCAAATAGTCGATGACAACAAGCCCCAGATTCGGAAGGCGGCGAAGCTTTGCTTTCATATCCGCTACCGTGGCGCTTGGAATATCATCCAGATAAATTTCCGTCTGCGACAAAATTTCCGCAGCAGAAGCAAGGCGAACCCATTCTTCTGTACTGAGCGTACCCATCCGCAAATTGTGGCCGGAGATACGCGCCTCACTGGAAAGCATACGGCTGACCAGCTGTTCTTTTGACATTTCCAAAGAGAAAATGGCAACCTGCTTTCCGGAAAGTTTCGCAACATTAGACGCAATATTCAGTACAAACGCCGTCTTTCCCATAGCAGGACGGGCCGCAATCAAGATAAGATCAGACTTGTTCAGCCCAGTCGTAATTCGGTCCAACGCGGAAAAGCCTGTTTTCAGGCCGAGGTACTGGTTGCGGTCTTCGGAACTGAGCTTCTGCAGCTGGTCATAGGCTTGTATAATGACGTCGTTGATTTTCGTCAGGCCGGTTGCGTCCCGCCCCTGACGGATATCAAAAATCCGCTGTTCCGCAAGGTCAAGCAGATTTTTCGCATCTCCCTGTGACTCATTAACGCTGTCAATAATCTCGTGCGCCACCTGCATGAGTGAACGCAGATAGTGCCGCTCCTGCACGATACGGCAGTAACTCTCCACATTGGCAGTGGACGGAACAAGTTCCATCAGCTGGGCAAGATAAACCTTTGCCGACTGCTCTGAATCAAAAATCTGCGCGGCAACCGCTTCGTTGAGCACCGTTACATAGTCAATGGATTTTGCCGTGGAAAACATGGAGATCATCAGCGAAAACAACTGCTGATGCTGTTTTAAGTAAAACGAATCGCTTTTGATGTACTCAAGCGCTGTAGAGATACACCCCGGGTCCAGCAAAATTGCGCCCAGCACCGACTGCTCCGCCTCTACGCTGTGCGGAAGTGCCGCGCCCGTTTCCAGCGAAAGCATTTGTGTGTCAGCCATGATTATCCCTCAACGACTTCCACATTGATCTTTGCGGAAACTCCTGTATGCAGCTTGATCTCACAAGAAAACACACCATAACCTTTAATATCCTGCGAAAGAACGATTTTGCGTTTGTCGATTTCCATATTGTACTGCGCTTTTATCGCGGCGGAAACCTCCTTGGCAGTAACCGAGCCAAACAATTTTCCGTTTGCGCCCGCCTTTGCGGTTACCTTTACCGTTTTACCGGAAAGCTGCGCCGCCATGTCTTTCGCATTCTGAAGCTCAACCGCCTCGTGATGCTGTTTGGAAGCGTCTTTCGCTTTCTTTTCATTCAGCGCCTGGGCGTTTGCTTCCACCGCAAGGCCGCGTTTAATCAGAAAATTCTGTGCGTATCCGTCCGCTACATTGACAAGGTCGCCTGCTTTTCCGGTGCCTTTTACATCCTGTTTCAAAATAACTTTCATGATATGTTCCTCCTTATCTCTATGAGAAATCTGCGAAATAATCCATTCATCGATTAAAGCAGATTGGTTTCAAGCGAATGGCTTTCATGGTACTGGTCGATTGCTTTCATCAACTGCGCTTTTGCCT
Organism: uncultured Oscillospiraceae bacterium; assembly: GCA_900552945.1. Taxonomy (GTDB): domain Bacteria; phylum Bacillota; class Clostridia; order Oscillospirales; family Ruminococcaceae; genus Metaruminococcus_A; species Metaruminococcus_A gallistercoris. The sequence goes on along the minus strand of USBI01000008.1, from coordinate 34,940 downwards.
CTTCCGCCGTTACCCCTTTGAGCTGCGCGCCCGCCATGGTATGATGACCGCCGCCGCCCAGATATTCCATAACGACCTGAACATTGATATCCCCCATTGAACGGGCAGAAATGCTCATATCGTTTCCGGTGTTATAAATGACAAACGAAGCGTCTACTTCCGTGATGCCAAGCAGCTCATCAGCCGCCTGCGGCGCAACGATTCGTATATCATCAAAACTCCTCTCGCTTACCGCGATTGCGCAGTTGCGATAAATTTCCGCGTTCTGCACCAGGCTGGAACGGCGCTGGTAGTCGTCCATCGTACTGGAAAAGAGCTTGCGCACAGCAACGGTATCCGCGCCGACCCGCCGCAGATAAGCTGCCGCTTCAAAGGTGCGCACACCGGTTCGGATGACAAAGTTGCGGGTATCCAGCATAATGCCGGACAGAAGCGCTTCCGCATCCTCCCGAGTAGGACGGCAGCGGTCGCCGAAATACTGCAAAAGCTCGGTGACCATTTCCGATGTGGACGATGCAAACGGTTCGTGGTGAAAAACGACCGCATTGTCGATGTGGGTGACTAACTTGCGGTGATGGTCGATGACCACCACATTTTTACACATCCGGTAAAGCTCCGGCGATTCCACAAACGTAGGACTGTGGGTGTCCACAATGATGAGCAGGGTACGGCGGGTGACATAGTCCTTCGCAATATCCGGGTGGACGAACAGGTTCTCGTTGCCGCTTTCGCTCACACGGTTGATGAGGGAAGAAGCAAGCGTCGTCTTACGGTCCACCGCGACGATCGCCGGGCGGCCGAGCCTCCGAATCGCCTGAGCGAGCGCAACCGCGCTGCCGATAGCGTCAAGGTCCGAAGCGCGGTGCCCCATGACGATCACGTTTTCGCAGGTTTCGATGAGTTCAAGCATCGCTGTGGCAATAATGCGGCTCTTCACGCGGGTATGTTTTTCAATCCCTTTGGAAATGCCGCCGTAAAAATCGTAACCATTCAGTGTTTTTACAACTGCCTGATCGCCGCCGCGTCCAAGAGCCATATCCAGCGACTGACGCGCAGCTGCTTCATTTTCACCCATGGTCTTTCCTTCACAGCCAACACCAATGGACAGAGTGGCCGGGACACGTTCGTTTGCAATGATCTTACGGGTATGGTCAAGCAGCGAGAAACGGCTTTCTATAATCTTATCCAAGTGCCGCCGTTCCACCATGGCAATATACCGATCCTGTGAAAACCGACGGACAAACCCGTTGGTCTCGGCGAAATACTGCTCAATCGCCGTATCGATCTCGCCCAAAATCTGCGATTTTTCACTTTCTTTTGCGTTCTGGACCAGTTCATCGTAGTTGTCGATGACCAGAATCATTACCGCGGGGCGGGACAGGCGGTATTCCATCGCAATGTTTTTGAGCATGGTATTATCCACAAAATAAAGGATATCTACCGTCTGTTTCCGGGATTCCGAACGGAACCCATAAACGGTATAATGTTTGCCGGAGTAACTCAAATCCACGCCGTTTGGAAGATAAAAGCTCTCCACCGGTGTTTGGGTGATCTCATCAAGCGTACTGCCATAAATATCATAATCACCCAATACATTGGAACGAAACAGCCCGTTATACCAAAGGACCTCCCGTTTCGAGCCAACCATTAGCACAGGAAGAGGAAAACGGTTGAGAATGCCGTGTTCGCTCGAACCCAAGGTATGCGCAACGTTTTCCAAAAAACGGTAAGCGTCCCGCCTCATAAACCGATAACGGATAATCACGCCTACACAAACCAGAACAAACAGAATGGTAAACAGCCAGACAAAATTGTCGTGCAACAAAAAAGAGGCGACAAGCAATGCCCCGCTGATCAGCAGCAAAACAAGTAAACTCACCCTGATTTGCCATAACTTCCTCGGACCCATTCCTCATCCACCTCAGTTTTTCATCATATTGTACCCTTTATTTTACAACATAAGGCCGACGGTTTCAACTACATTCTGCCAAAATCAGATTTCCATAATAATTGGAAGGATCATTGGCGCGCGTTTGGTCTTTTTGTAAATAAAGTTGGAAAGATCATCTTTAATGGAAGTCTTGATCACACCCCATTCACGTACCGAATTCTGCATGCAGCTGTCAAGCACCTGATACACACGTGATTTTGCTTCATCCATAAGCTCTTCCGATTCACGTACATACACAAAACCGCGGGATACGATGTCCGGCCCCGCTACGACCTGACCGGTCAATCCATCCATGGTGACGACAACAATGATAAGGCCGTCCTGTGCCAGATGCTTGCGGTCCCTCAAAACAATCGAACCGACATCGCCCACGCCGTAACCATCTACAAAGACACGCCCGGACGGAACGGTTCCAGTGACCTTCATCTCAACACCGTCCAATTCGATCACCTGGCCGATATCCCCAATCAGGATGTTGGAAGGCGGGATTCCCACCATCTGCGCAAGCTGGCTGTGTTTCTTCAAATGTTTATATTCACCATGTACCGGCAGGAAAAATTTCGGTTTAACCAGTGACAGCATGAGCTTCAAATCATCCTGACAAGCGTGGCCGGATACATGGACCTCATACATCTTTTCAAAAACGACCTCCGCGCCAAGGCGCATCAGTTCGTTGATTACCCGGTTAACATGTTTTTCGTTGCCCGGGATCGGCGTTGCGGAAATGATGATAAAATCATCCGACGAAACCGAGACTTTTCTGTGTTCGCCGCTCGCCATTCGGGAAAGCGCAGACATTGGCTCGCCCTGGCTTCCGGTGGTGATGATGATGAGCTTTTCATCCGGATAACGGTTGATCGCGTCAATGTCGATCATAATACCATCCGGAATCTGCAGATAACCAAGCTCAATGGCAACATTGACCACATTGACCATGCTTCGGCCGGAAACAGCGATCTTTCGGCCCAAACGCACCGCGTTGTCCACAATCTGCTGAACCCTGTGGATGTTGGAAGAAAAGGTCGCGATGATAATACGGCGATTTTCCGCCTGCTTGAACAGGCGCTCAAACGACTCGCCGACCCGCCGCTCACTCATAGTAGCGCCCGGGCGTTCCGCGTTGGTGGAATCCGCAAGCAAACAAAGCACACCGCGGTTGCCGAGTTCCGCGAAACGGGCAAGGTCAATGATTTCGCCCTGAATGGGTGAAAAGTCCACTTTAAAGTCACCCGTCTGGACGATCACACCGGCAGGAGTATAAACAGCGAACGCCACCGCATCCGGAATGGAGTGGTTTACACGGATAACCTCGACCGACATACAGCCCATCTTGATCATATCTTTCGGTTTAATCACATTGAGGTTCGCCGAACGAAGAAGACCGTGCTCACGCAGTTTCCCTTCCACAAGCCCAAGGGTGAGACGGGTACCGTAGATGGGTACATTTACCTTTTTGAGAAGGTAGGCAAGCCCGCCGATGTGGTCTTCATGCCCGTGAGTAAGAAAGATGCCGCGCAAACGGTCAACATTCTTTTCCACATAGGTAAAATCCGGGATAACAAGGTCTACGCCCAACATATCGGCATCTGGAAAAGCAAGACCGCAGTCAACAATGAACATATCCTGCCCGCATTCGTAACAGGTCATGTTTTTTCCGATCTCATTCAAGCCCCCAAGCGGGATAATGCGAACAGGCGTTTTACGCCGTTCTTTTGTTGCCCGACCGCTGCGCCGTTTTGTGCTGGAAGAAGCGCGTGCACCCTGAGCCTGCGCCGACTCTGCTTCTGACGATGCTTTCTTCGCGCTTTTTGCCGCTGACTTCGATGCTTTTTGTGTTTTTGTGCCGGTGGTTTTGGCCGCACTCTTCGTCCCTGTGCGGCGTCTTCCCGGCGTTTTCTTTGCTTTTACCGCAGCTTCCGGTGCCTGCGGGTCATTCTGTGCCGGTATACCGGCAAGTTCCCTTAATTCTGCCATAGAATCCTCTTTTCTTGTAATATTTGATTCATTTTTTAAAAACAGTCTTTCCGATACAGACGAAACGGCAGAAAAACACAAAAAACCAAACAGGCATAAAAACAGATAGAATACACCTGTAAAAACCAGTTTCAGAGCCGTCTCTTTTTTAAAAACCGCCAGCGGAAAAAAGTCTCCAAACAGCTTTTTACCCATGAAAGCGGCACTGCGTTTTTTATAAAAGGAATGTAATGTTGAATCAAAAAACGCGGTCATCGATCAAAACCGAACAAACGAATACAATATTAAGTGTAGCTTGTTCCCCTAAAATTGTCAAGTTAAGGCACTGATGCCGGGCAGTGCCGTTCTTTACATTATTATGGGCATCGGCCCGGGCTTTAAACGAAAAGCACTGCACACACCCGCAAAAATAAAATAATTTTAAAATATTAATGCGAATTATTTATTTTTATGATATACTGGAATAAGTTTAAACTTTTTTAAGAATAAACAAGCCGAAACAAACCCAAAGCGGCACTGCCGCGAAAAACAATCTGAAGGTGAACACAGTGTACAAAAATTACGACGTTATTGTCGTCGGAACGGGTGCTGCAGGGCTTTACTGCACGCTGAACCTCAAACCGGAAACCAAAGTGCTTCTGCTTTGCAAACGCCAGCTCACGCTGAGCAACTCCTCTCTCGCGCAGGGCGGAGTCGCAGCAGTTATTGACGAAACAGACGACAGCATCGCATCCCACTTAAACGACTCTCTCATCGCCGGCGGATTCAAAAACAACCCGGACTCTTTAAAGCTTCTGGTCAATCAGGGGCCGAATGAAGTCCGCAACCTGATGAATTATGACGTTGACTTTGACCGAGACGCACAGGGAAAAATCCATTTGACCCTGGAAGGCGGGCACTCCAAACCGCGTATTCTCCACCACCAGGACTGCACCGGGCGCGAGATCGTGGAAAAACTGCTCGCGGCGGTCCAGAAACTGCCAAACGTGACCATCATGGAAAACGCCATGGTGTGCGATCTGCAAAAAACCGCGCATGGCTTCAGCCTGGATGTTCTAAATGTTGCGGAAAACCGCCATGAATACGTTGCTTCCCATTTCTGCCTGCTCGCAACCGGCGGAATCGGGCGGGTGTACAAATACACCACCAATTCCAAAATCGCCACAGGGGACGGTATCACTCTTGCCTACCGTCTGGGCGCGAAAATCAAAAATCTGCATCTGGTACAGTTCCACCCCACGGCGTTCGCGAATGCTCATACGCGGGAATGCTTCCTCGTTTCCGAATCGGTTCGCGGAGAAGGCGCATATCTGCTCAACTGCAACAAAGAACGGTTCATGCACCTGTATGATGAACGTTTGGAGCTCGCCCCGCGCGACGTTGTCTCCCACGCCATCATGGAAGAACAAAAACGGGTCGGAAGCGACAAGTTTTATCTTGACATTACCTATAAACCGGCCGATTTTATCCGCGGGCGGTTCCCGATGATCTACAAAAACCTGCTTGATCAGGGCTATGATATGACCAAAGACCTCATTCCGGTCTATCCCTGCCAGCATTATCTCATGGGCGGAATCGATGTGGATCTCAACGCGGAAACCACCATCGACGGCCTGTTTGCGGCGGGCGAATGCTCCCACACCGGCGTGCACGGAAACAACCGTTTGGCAAGCAACTCCCTGCTGGAGGCGCTGGTTTTCTCCCACCAGGCCGCAAACGAGATCAACCGCCGTTTGGAAGGTACTCTGCCGGAGATCATCCCGTTTGATTTTCCGGATACCACCTCCGGCGCTCCGCTGCCGAAAGGCATCCGCACTGAAGTGCGTTCCATTATGCAAAAAGCGCATTTTGTCATCTCGGATCCGGCAGAAGCCGTCCGCGGATTTGAACGCCTCAAGGAGCTTAAACACCTTCTCAACCACGGCGGTTTTGAAGTGACACCGGATTTTGTTGAGGCGCGTTCCCTCACAACGGTAGGATACCTCATCTTGAAAGAAGTTATTTAACGAAATACAGAAAACAGGAGCGGATCAAATGAAACTTCCTCAGTTTTACATTGATGACCTCATCAAACGTGCAATCAGCGAGGACATCAACTACATTGACGTGACCACCGATTATCTGATTCCGGATGGCAGCGTTTCAACCGCGCGGCTCATCTCAAAAGACGAAGGAGTCGTTGCCGGAATCGAGATTGGTATGCGTGTATTCGAACTGCTGGATGCAGACGTGACCTTCACCATCTTTAAAAAAGACGGTGAAGCGGTTAAAAAGGGCGATGTGATCGCTGAAATGCGCGGCAGTACCGCTGCGCTGCTCAAAGGAGAGCGCACCGCACTCAACCTCATGCAGCATATGTCCGGCATCGCAACCGAAACCCGCAAATGCGTCGACCTCATCAAAGGTACGCGGGCAACCATTGCGGAGACACGCAAAACCCTGCCCGGTTTGCGCCCGCTTCAGAAATACGCGGTCGTCGCGGGCGGCGGCGTCAACCACCGCTACAATTTGAGCGACGCGGCCATGCTTAAGGACAACCACATCGATGCCTACGGCTCACTCACTAAAGCAGTCGAAGCGCTTCGGTCCAAGGTCGGGCACATGGTGAAGATCGAGGTGGAGACCAGAACCCTGGAAGAGCTGGAAGAAGCGCTCGCGGTAAAGGCTGACGTCATCATGCTGGACAATATGGACTGCGCCACCATGAAAAAGGCGGTGGAGATCACAGCCGGGCGCGCAAAACTGGAGGCATCCGGCAACGTCACACACGAAAACATCCGCGAGGTAGCGGAAACCGGGGTGGATATCATCTCGCTCGGCGCGCTGACCCATTCGGTCAAATGCTTTGATATTTCCATGAGGATCGACCCTGTGAAATAAATCGTTCCACAAAAAAAGACGGCTGAATCAGCCGTCTTTTTCATTTTAAAAGTGTTTGATCTGCCCTAATAAAGCAATTGGGCAGTTTTACCGGCTGCGGACCTCAAACACATCGGCGCCGCAGCGGACCTCCACCGTAACCGGGATACTGCTTTCCACTGTGACCTCCGGCCGCTCTCCGTCATAACGCTGTGCGCAGATGAGGGTGACATCCGCCTCGCCGAAAGGATAATGCTCCACGCCATGCCGTTCGGTGCGGCGGATCTGCCAGACGATCCTGTTCCGCTCATAATCCGGACGGATGCCGAACACATACTCGAACAGCACCGCAATGGGGACAAGCCCGGTCCACCCCACAAAGTTCGGGCGGGAGTGGCTGCCGCGTTCGGCCGATTCCGGCGCGTAGTTTTCCCACAGCGTGCCCGTTTTGCAAAACACCTTGACCACCTGTTCCAGATGATTGCAGGCGATCTCATACGCGAGCTCATCCCCGCCGACCCGCTCCAGCCCGCGCAGGAGCATGTAGTTGGTCGGCGCCCAGACCGAGCCGCGCCAGTAATCCCCGCCCGGCTGATACCCCGGTGTATCCGCGGAAATGGACGGAACCCGGTGCGGGCGGTCAAACTCCTTGGGGTTTTTGAGATGCGCCAAAAACGGCGCGAGACGATCGTCCGGCACCAGGTCGGCAAGCAGCGCCCAGTAGGAACCGATGGTCTTCACATGGTTGAGCTGCCCGTTTCTCCAAAGGTCAAAATAAAAACTTTCCTTCTCATCCCAAAGCTGTTCGTTGATAAATTGGGAGAGGGTCTCAGCCTCCTGCGCAAGCTCTTTGACATCCTCTTCCCGGTGGAGCAGCCGCGCCATCTTTACAAGATGTTTTGCCGAAATGACCGCCTGGATGCAGGCGTCCACCCAGACCATATGCCCGTGGGAAAACATCACATTGTAACCGGGCTGCATCCGTGGCATATTATCCATCCCACAGCCCCAGCCGGAGGAATAGTAGGTGCCATCCCGCCAGGTGCGGTTCTCCTTCATCCACAAATGATAGGCGAGAATGGGGTCAAACACCCGTTCCAGACGGTCAAGGTCGCCCGTCTGCACAAAGTACTGCCACTCGCTCCATGCCAAGATATTCGGGCCGGTGGAAGAAGGGTCGTACATGTGAAAGCTCTCGCCCAGTTCGTCCTCGTAAATCTCCCGGCAGATAAATCCGTTCGGGTACTGATGGGAATAAAGATTATCCAGCGACTTCTGAAAATTGAACACGTGAGCGGCATATTTCCCGAACATGGTGATGAACGCCGTATCCCACATGAAAAAACAACCGTTAAACGCCGTGTCAATGAAATTGGACACATACCCTGCCCCCGGCTTAGGCCGGCGGAGATTGCCGAACGCAGTTTGCCAGGCGTAATCATAACAGCGCAGCACGTCCTCATGCCCGTCCCAAACGGGTCTTGGCAGACGGCCGCAAATCTCCTGATAAACAGGAAGCGGCGCGTCTTCCGGCGTTTGGTGTAAAAATGTGTTTTGTTTGACAAACGGGCATTCCCCGTAGGTCTGGTAGGTGATTCCCATAAAACCGCTCCTTTCTGTTTGTCTGATTATAACACGGCTCCCAATTTAGAGGCAAGCGAAACCGGCCGCAAACAGCCGTGCCCGCACTTAAAAAACAAGCCCGCCGGGAATGCTTCCGGCGGGCTTGCGGCATGTTTGTTTATTTCGCGCCGTACTGGGCGTAATACGCGTCGATCGCAGCTTTGATGGTATCGTCAATGACAACACGGCCTTTGCAGGTACGGTTGTAAAGGTGCTCGGTCACCTCCGCCATGTTGACGATCGCGGCGGTGTCAAACCCATACAGGTCTTTGATCTCATCCAGCGCGCATTTATCCCCTTTGCCGCGCTCCATCCGGTTGAGCGAGACGATCAACCCTTTGATGGTTACATCCCCCTGCGCTTTAATGATGGGGAAGGTCTCCTCAATGGATTTTCCGGAGGTGGTCACATCCTCAATGATGACCACACGGTCGCCGTCTTTGATGGGGCTTCCCAGCAGGATACCTGCGTCGCCGTGGTCTTTTGCTTCCTTGCGGTTGGAGCAGTAACGCACATCCTTGCCGTACAGCTCGCTGATGGCCATGGTCGTGGCGACCGCAAGCGGGATGCCTTTGTACGCCGGCCCGAACAGCACGTCAAAATCCAGCCCGAAATTGTCATGGATGGCCTTTGCGTAATACTCACCCAGTTTTCTTAACTGGGTGCCGGTCACATACAGCCCCGCGTTCATGAAAAACGGGGATTTACGCCCGCTTTTGAGGGTGAAATCGCCAAAACGAAGAACGTCGCTTTCTACCATAAACTCAATGAATTCCTGTTTGTATCCTTCCATGTTCATACTCCTTTATTTATGCGGCCAAAGCCGCTTTTTTCCTGTTCAGCGCCCGTACCAGACAGTATAGCAGGCTTCTCCGCCGTTTAAAAAGACCTCCAGCGTGCGGCTGTCACGCAGAATATCCACCCGCGGGCGGATCATCCCTTCGGGAAGCGGCAGAAGGTACTGCCCCACCGTGACGCTGGTTTTGCGCACCTCGACCATCGGGTCGCTCCCAGAAAGCAGGTGTGCCGCTTCTTTGACCGGGAACAGGCAGGGTTTCCCGTCTTTGATGGTAAACTCCCGCGGGATGGTAAGCGCACCCGCGCGGTCGTCCTCCGGGTCCGGCCTGCGTTTCCAGTCATACAGCCAGCCGATCACAACCCGCCTGCCGTCCGGCGCCTCAAAACTCTGTGGCGCGTAAAACTGAGGGCCGGTCTCCGGTGTATAAATCCCGCGCGGAGTAAATTTCGTTCCGTCAAACCCGCCAATTGCGAAAACCGTGCTGTAACAGGCACGGTCCATCCGGGAAAAGAACAGGACATACTCATCGCCGAAGCGGAAAAAGTCCGGGCACTCGATGACCGGGCCGTAGTCCGCGCCCTCAAACAGCACGCCCTGATAATCCCAGTGGAGCAGATCGCTCGACGTATAGCGGACCACCTTGCCGATACCGTCCTTCCCGGTTCCGCACACCATGTGGTAGCATCCGTCAAAGAACGAGACCTTCGGGTCACGGAAATCCCGGCTTCCCTCCTCCGGCGGAACGGGGATGACCGGGTTGCCACTGTACTTTTCAAAATGAATGCCGTCTTCACTGACCGCTGCCGCCTGCGTCTCGCCGGAGGACGCATCCCCCGTGTAAAATAGATACAGCAGACCGTCTTTCACCACGGCGCTTCCGGAAAAACAGCCGCCCGCGTTTTCGTAGGGCATATCCGGTGAAAGCGCGATGGGGAGATGTTCCCAGTGTACAAAATCATCCGTCACCGCGTGCCCCCAGTACATGGTCCCATGCACCGGCGCGTCCGGATAATGCTGGTAAAACACATGGTATTTCCCTTTAAAAAAGCACAGCCCGTTTGGGTCGTACATCCAGCCGCGCGGCGGTTCCAGATGATACAAAAGCCGTTGTGGTTTCAAGAAAAGGCACCTCACTTTAAAGCGGCGGCAAAAACGCCTGTCAGCGCATTCCACCCGGTTTCCAGACCACATTGTTGCATACAACGCCAGCGTCTGTAATATCAATCATACCATAACCCGGTTTGGAGTCCCGCGGGCAGCATGGGCTTCCCGGATTCATCAGGTAAAGTCCGTCCTCATAATAGCGGCAGGCCTGATGGGTATGCCCGAACACCGCGATATCACACCCGGCGTCACGCGCGGCTTTCATCAAATCATCAAACCCGTATTTGACCCGGTACAGATGACCGTGGGTATAAAAAATCCTGTGCCCGTTTTCACAGCTGAGTGTTCCGGCGCTTTTTTCGTCACTACCCAGGTCACAGTTGCCGCGGGAATACAGCATCTGTTTGTCCGGGTAAAGATCGCGCAGGTCTTCCCATTCACGAAATCCATCACCCAGATGGATGAAGCAATCGGCGTCACGCAGATGACGCTTGACGATCTCGTGCGCTGTGAAAAAATCCCCATGGGTATCAGAAAGCAGGATAATCCTCATAAACAGCCCTCCTTTGAGGGAATCATTCACCAATATTGTAGCATAGAAATAGAATATAGGGAATAGCTTTATAAAGTGAGGAGATCTTTTATGGCAAAAGAAATTTCCGAAGCACAGCTCAATGCCCTGCTCAAGCTGGCAGGCAAAAAACTGGGGACAGACCCCAACACCCTGCGCAAAACACTCGAAAGCGGCAACGCAGACAATCTGCTCAAAGGCGCCGCTTCCAAAAACGATTCGCTCAAAAAAGCGCTGAATGACCCGGCAATTGCCGAAAAGCTGATGAAATCGCCGCAGGCGATGGAACTCATCCGAAAACTGACGGAGGGATAATCAATGGATGATCTGGTGGCAAAATTACAAGAGATACTGAGTACCAGCGAAGGGCAGGAGAACCTAAAGCAGATCGCCGGTATTCTGGGCGGGCAGGAGGATCAAAGCGCGCCGGATCTCAGCGCCATCAGTTCATTGCTCGGGCAGAACGGAAACACCCAGTCATCCGGCCAAGCAAAAGAGGGCGGCGGACTGGACCTCGGCGGGCTGGATATCGGAGCGCTTATGAAAATGCAGTCGATCATGCAGTCGATGAAAACCGATGACAAAAACACGGCGCTGATCCGGGCACTCAAACCGCACCTGAAAGAGAGCCGGCAGCACCGTGCGGACGAAGCGCTCCGACTCATGCAGCTGATGGCCATTCTTCCCGCGCTGCGGGACAGTGGTATTCTGGGAAATTTATTTGGTGGTGAGTAGACATGCCGGAACGAAATTACACCTACGCAGAACTGCGCGCTATGCAGCAGGACGCCATCGAGCGGGTGATGGAGATGCAGCGCCGGGCAAACGAACGTCTGGGGCGGACACCGCATTCCGGCGGACAAAACAGGGTTTCCAACCAAAATAATGCGGGAAACCTGTTCTCTCAACCCCAGTCTCAGGCAACCTCTCAAGCCCGAAGCGGAAACGCCCCGCCGCGTTCTATGCATCCGTCAGCTCCACAAGGAGAATCGTTTTTCTCTTCCGGAGCGTTTGAGGGAATTGCCAAACGGCTTGGGCTGGAAAGCGACCAGCTGCTGCTTATCGGGCTGTTACTGCTTCTGCTCAACGAAGGTGCGGACGCTGAGCTCATTCTCGGCATTTTCTATCTGCTGATCTGACAGCGGACAGCAAGCCGTGTGTTCATCCAAAAACAGTCAGCAGCCGCAAAACCGTTATACAAAACAATGTAAGGCACGAACCTTTCTGTTCGTGCCTTTTTTCTGCCATATCACACAGCTTTTAACCTCCAATGTTAACATGCGTTGCTTGAAGCAGCAAGGAATTTTGCATATAATTGAAGAACAACGGAGGTTGATGGATATGCTGAGCGACAATTTAAAACATCTTCGAAAAACGAAAGGACTTTCCCAACAGGAGCTGGCGCTCAAACTGCATGTCGTGCGGCAAACTGTTTCCAAGTGGGAAAAAGGAACATCGGTGCCGGATTCGGAAATGCTGATACGCATCGCACAGGAACTGGATAGTTCCGTGAATGTTCTTTTGGGTGAACCGCTGAAGCCTGATGAAACCCCGGATGAAAAAGATGAACTAAGGGCGATTGCCGCCAAACTGGAGCTGTTAAACGAACAGTTCGCAAGGCGCTGTGAACAGCAAAGAAAAATATGGCGTACGGTTTTCATCATTCTGGGGATAATCGTCGTTCTGGCTCTGCTGTATGAGCTTACCGGCCTGATTCAGTATTGGTTCAGCATGAATGAGATGCACGCCGATTCCTCTGTCATCGGCGGATACGACGGTCCGACCGATATTTACGTTTCAAGCCTCTCTTTAAACATCGGCGCACTGATAACCGCTATCATCGCAGCCATTATATCCGCGGTCGGTCTTTACAAAACCCGCAAAAAATGAGGTAAAAAAATAAAATGAAAAAAGCAGTCATCTGTCTGTCCGCCCTGCTGTTTGTCTGCTTGACCGGATGCAGGAACGAAACCGTACCCAACATTGAGGATTATGACTGGGTCATGACCTCTGTACAGAGCATGGATGTAAACGGCCAGGTAATCGCTTATGGGGAGCGGGGCAGCAGTACGCTGGATACCGCAAAACAAATCAAACTGATCTGCGAAGCCGAGCAGGGCAATTTGGCACTTACCGATGAGACAAGTCAAAAAAACTACACAGGAACCTACCAGCTCAGCACAACAGACCCCAAATCCTCGATTTACGAAATCACGATTGATGGAACAGAAGGTGTCGCGGTCGTGGCAATGACCACCTACCAAGACGGCAGCCAAGGCCCGACCCTCATCATTCGTTTGGGGAAATACACGGTAAACTTTTTCGCGGAGGAGTAAGATAAAACTTGACACTGCCCTGCAAGTCTTTACAAAATCAAAACGGTGCGCTTTTTTAAAAAGCCGCACCGTTTTTTATGCTGTTTCTCATTCTTCCGCATCCTGTCAAATCGCGGCTAATTGAGAATGTTATTTCTTCGTCACCTTGGTTCCCTGTCTGGTTTCCTCTACCAGATAACCCATCGAAGCGATCTGATCACGCAGGGCATCCGCTTTGGCAAAGTCTTTCGCCTTACGGGCCTGTTTGCGCTCTTCCACCAGATCAAGGATCTCCTGCGGGATCTCATTGTCTTTCTTCTGGTACAGCAGTCCCAGCACATTGCAGAACTCGTCAAAAATGCCTTTGGCAAACGCGATGTGCTCTTTGCCCGCAAGCTCGTTTCCGGAAGTGAGCTGGTTGATGTCACGCACCAGCTCAAACAAGGCGGAGATCGCGTCAGCCGTGTTGAGGTCATCGTCCATCGCGCGGATAAACTGATCCTTCCGTTTTAACAGGGCCTGTTTCTGCTCTTCGGTAAACGCCCCGCTCTGCGCTTTCTCAAGGGCGTACTCCATACTCTCACGGCAGTTGTAGAGCCGTTCGAGCGACGCTTTGCACTGCTCCATGATCTCAAGATTGTAGTTGATCTGGCTGCGGTAATGCGCTTGGAGCATCAAGAAACGGATGGGCTCATAACCGAATTTTTCCGCCACCTCACGCACGGTAAAGAAGTTACCCAGCGATTTGGACATTTTGCGGTTATCCACATTGATGTAGCCGTTGTGCATCCAATAACGGGCAAACGGAACACCGTTGCCGCACTCGCTCTGCGCGATCTCGTTTTCGTGGTGCGGGAAGATGAGGTCCTGCCCGCCGCAGTGGATGTCAATGGTATCCGCCAAATAATTTTTCGCCATGGCAGAACATTCAATGTGCCAGCCGGGGCGGCCCTTGCCCCACGGGGAATCCCAGTACGGTTCACCCGGCTTCGCCGCTTTCCAAAGGGCGAAGTCCATGGGGTTTAATTTCTGTTCGTGCGCGTCGATCCGCGCGCCGGCCTGCAGATCCTCCAGGGGCATGTGAGAAAGTTTGCCGTATTCACCGAAGGTGTCCACCTTAAAGTAAACATCCCCGTTGGACTCATACGCATGGCCGCTTTCCACCAACCCTTTGACAAAGTCAATGATCATATCCATGCTTTTTGTCACCTGCGGATGAACGCTGGCTTCACGCACATTCAGGCCGCGGGCATCGGTCTGGTACTCCGCAATAAACCGCTCAGAGATTTCAGAAGCCGCAACGCCTTCCTCGTTTGCTTTTTTAATGATTTTATCGTCCACATCGGTGTAATTCTGAACGTATTTTACTTCATATCCGCGATACTCCAGATAGCGGCGGAGCACGTCAAACACGCAGATCGGACGCGCATTTCCAATGTGGATGTAGTTATAAACCGTCGGCCCGCAGGCGTAAATTTTTACCTTGCCCGGTGTAATCGGTACAAACTCCTGTAACTCTCTTGTCAGGGTATTATAAATCTTCATGCTGTCCCTCTCCTTTATTGGTTTTAAGCAGTTTTACTTCCTTTTCAAGCTGTTCAATCATTCCGCGCAGACGGCAAAGCTCCTGCGAAACCGGGTCCGGAATGTGGACCTGGTCCATATCGCTGTCTACCTTTCGGCCGTTGACACGCACCACACGTGCCGGCACACCGACTGCTGTGGCATTCGGCGGTACTTCATCCAACACAACGGCGCCGGCCGCAATACGGGAATTCGCCCCCACGGTAAACGGCCCCAGCACTTTGGCGCCGCTTCCGATCAAAACATTGTCTTCCAGCGTTGGATGGCGTTTGCCATGGTCCTTACCGGTACCGCCCAGCGTAACGCCCTGATAAATGGTGCAGTTATCGCCGATAATCGCCGTTTCACCAATGACAACGCCGCTGCCGTGGTCGATAAACAATCCCCTGCCGATCGTCGCGCCCGGATGGATCTCCACCCCGGTCATAAACCGTGCGAACTGGCTGATCATACGCGCCAGAAACAGGCGGTGATGCCGGTACAGCCAATGGGAAAACCGATAATAGATGAGCGCGTGCAGCCCCGAATACAGCAAAAACACCTCTGCCGAACTGCGGGCAGCCGGATCACGCTCTTTGATCGCATTTATATCATATCTGAGCCGGTCAAACATATTCGCCCTCCTTATTTACACATCATACCGGCGATCATTCACCAACAAAAGAACCGCCTTCCAGCACAAGGCTGCGAAGGCGGTTTTCCGCGGTTCCACTTCGTTTTATCACTCAAAACGCCTGTAACGCCGGCAAAGCGCAGCCCCTCTCCGCAGCGCACATTCGTCCGCCGGCGCCGTCCGGTCTCTCAGCCAACGAACCGGGCTCTCTGCCGCGCCTGTTTTCAGACTACTCTTCTGCGGGTCACAGGAACTATACAATTTATGTATATAATATATCACACTGCTTTTGCAGGCGCAAGAGGGCAGCGCTATTTTTTGGTATTGATGCACGCACGGTTTTTGACCAGGTAATCAATGCCGGAAATCAACGTGAGCACAACAGCAACCCAGATGAGCACCTCGCTCACCAAGGCCAACGGGAAACCTACCGGGAGTACAGCGAACTCCGCCAGAATACACAGGAACATGATTCCCACCATCGCCACCATGGTGAACGCGGTCTTGAGTTTTCCAAGCCCGCTTGCCGCGATCACATGCCCGTTATCCGCCGCGACCAGACGGATGGAGGTCACTAAGAATTCACGCGCGACAATGATGATGACCGCCGCGGCATCCACAAGGCCCATCTGAACAAAGCAGATCAGGCCGGAAATGACAAGGACTTTATCCGCAAGCGGGTCAAGAAATTTCCCGAAATTGGTGACAATATCCTGCCGGCGGGCGATTTTTCCGTCCAGCAGGTCGGTAAACGAAGCGACCGCAAACAGAATGAGCGCCCAAAGGGTGTGGTACGGCACCTGCTTCCACAAAAGAAACAGAATGAAAAACGGCACTAAAATAATACGCAAAAGCGTTAGCTTATTCGGTGTATTCACAAGACTCTTCCCCCAACGTTCATCATACCCAGATCATTCCACGACATGGCCAATCAGGTCGTAATCCATGACATCGTCGACCTCAACCATGACAAAATCACCCATTGCGTGCTTTTCCCCGCTGGAGAAAAACACCTTGCCGTCAATATCCGGCGCATCCGCTTCACTGCGGCCAAAATAAATTTCCCCGTAACGGTCGTAACCCTCAGTCACCACACGGAGCTTCCGGCCCACTTTCGCGGCGTTGTACGCATCGTGAATGCGCATCTGTTCCAGCATGACCAGCTCCGCCCGGCGCTCTTTGACCTCTTCAGAAAGCTGGTTCGGCATTCTGCCGGCCGGGGTGTTCTCTTCCTGCGAATAAGCAAAACAGCCGAGGCGCTCAAACTTCGCCTGTTTCACAAATTCCACCAGTGTTTCAAACTGCTGTTCGGTCTCACCCGGGAACCCGGCGATCAGCGTGGTGCGCAGGGTGATCCCCGGCACCTTTTCGCGGATTCTTTTCACCAGAGAAAGCAGCCAGTCAAAGTTCCCGGTGCGGTTCATCGCCTTTAACACATCGGCATCCGCATGCTGAATGGGAATATCAAGATACTTTGCCGCTTTCGGCTCGGAAGCGATAACATCCAGCAATTCGTCGGTAATCCGTTCCGGATAACAATAGAGCAGACGAACCCACTCGAAGCCATCAATCCGGCACAGACGGCGGAGCAGTTCCGGCAAAGCGGAAGCTCCGTACAAATCCTCGCCGTAACGGGTGGTGTCCTGCGCGACAACGACCAACTCCTTGATGCCGTCCCGCGCCAGCGACTCCGCTTCTTTTATAACATCTTCCATCCTGCGGCTGCGGAAAGGCCCGCGGATGGACGGAATGGCACAGTAGGTGCAGCAGTTGCTGCATCCTTCCGCCACCTTTAAATACGCGTAATACGGCAGGGTGGTCAGCACACGTTCCCCTTCCAGCGGGAGCGCGGTCTTTTCCGCGGTGCAGGTAAACTGCTCACCGGCAAGCACACGTTCCACAACCTTACAAATATCTCCGTTGCACCCAATGCCGACAACTGCGTCCGCCTCCGGAATTTCCTTTAACACTTCCTCACGGTAACGCTCCGCAAGACAGCCGGTGATGATGACGTGCTTGATCTGCCCTTCTCCTTTCAGGGTACAGAAGGACAGGATTTCATCGATGGACTCCTGCTTCGCGCTTTCAATGAAGCCGCAGGTATTGATGATGGCGACGTCCGCCAGAGCCGCGTCCCCTACCAGCTCATATCCGGCCTGCTTGAGCCGCCCAAAGAGCTGTTCGGCATCCACCTGATTTTTAGGGCACCCCAGCGAAACGATTCCCACTTTCACTGCCATATAGTTTTTCATTCTCCTCTTATGCTATCACTTTATGTATCCAAACCGGAAAAGATTCAAAAATACGACTCTTCTTCCGACTGTTCCTCTTCCAGCGGATATTCCTCCAAAACAGCGCGGATATCCCCATAACGATGTCCCAGACGGGTGAGCGCGGCGATAATTTTCTGCCGCCCTTTCCGATCGCCCGTATAACGAAGGTACTTCCGCTCAATCAGCTCCCGCACCGCGTCACAAGGGTCATGTTCATCCAGCGCGTTTTCCAGCGCCGCGTCAATGAGTTCATCCGCCAAGTGCTTCTTTCGCATCTCCTGTCTGGTGCGAAACGCGCCATAACGCTTGACCGTAAGCAGGTAACGCGCAAGTTTCTCCGCATAAGCCTCATCATTGACAAGCCCCAGCTGCTGCATGTGCACTACCGTTTCCAGAGCAATTTCCTCACTGACATTCCGGGAAAGCTTTTCCAGCAGCTCTCCGGCCGAATGGTCACGGCTGGTGAGCAGGTAAAGAGCCCGCTCTCTTGCGCGGCGGCGGTCCACCGTATTTCTCGCTTCCAAAAGGGTCTGCTCATCCACCTCGCAGTCCGGCTGAAACCCAAACTGAGCAATGATCTCCGCATCGAGGATATACCAATATTCCCCGTCCACATCGATTTTATAGCGGGTGCCTTTCACCCGCGAAATTGCTGTGATTTTCATTATACGTCAAAGTCCGCTTCGTCTGCTTCCACTGTGACCGATTTCACCTTTTTCGGTTCAGCCGGCGCTGCCTTCGGCTCGGAAGCAGGTGCGGGAGCAGGCGCTGCTTTTTCCGCCAGCGCGGCTTTCTGAGCCGCTTCCTTCTTCGCTTTTTTGGAACTCATGACCAGCTGGTCTTTGTTTTCCATGATTTTTTTGAGGAGTTCTTCTTTCAAATCCGGATTGTTACGGATAAACTCCTTGGCATTGTCACGGCCCTGGCCCAGACGCTCGCCGTTGTAACTGAACCACGCACCGCTGCGGTTGATGATATCCAGCGCGACGCCGAGATCGACAATTTCGCCTTCCACCGAACAACCTTCACCGTACATAATATCAAACTCCGCCTCTTTGAACGGCGGCGCGACCTTGTTTTTGACGATCTTACACTTACAGCGGTTTCCAATGATCTCACTGCCGCTCTTAAGTGCCTCGCCTTTGCGCACTTCAATTCGAACCGAAGAATAAAACTTGAGCGCACGGCCGCCCGGTGTGGTTTCCGGGTTTCCGTACACAACGCCGATCTTCTCACGCACCTGGTTGATGAAAATGGCAACACAGTTGGATTTACCAATGACGCCGGTCAGCTTACGCATCGCCTGCGACATAAGCCGTGCAAGAAGGCCAACGTGTGTGTCGCCCATCTCGCCGTCGATTTCCGCTTTGGTGACCATTGCGGCAACCGAGTCGAGTACAATGATGTCAATGGCGCCGGAACGCACCAGCGCTTCGGCGATCTCAAGCGCCTGCTCGCCGCTGTCCGGCTGAGAGACAAGAAGCGAATCGATGTCTACGCCCAGCGCTTTGGCATAAACCGGGTCGAGCGCGTGCTCAACGTCGATAAAAGCGGCTTCGCCGCCCATCTTCTGCGCCTGTGCGACAGCCTGGAGGGCAACGGTCGTTTTACCGGAAGATTCCGGCCCATACACCTCAACGATTCGGCCGCGCGGCATTCCGCCAATTCCCAAAGCGATATCAAGGCCGATGGACCCGGTCGGGATCGCCTCAACATTCATGGTAGACGCCTGACCGAGCTTCATGACTGCCCCTTGGCCAAACTGCTTTTCTATCTGTGCAATCGCTGTTTGCAGCGCTTTTTGCTTTTCTGTCAAACCGGAAGACGCATCCGGCTTTGCCGCTTTTACTGCCACTAAAAAAACCCCTTTCCATCATGGCTACGGCCTTACTGCCGTAAGTACCCTAATTATACCACAAGCATCCAAAACGGTGCAAATGTTTTGGTAACCTTCTTTTTGCAGGATTTGCTTTACCGCCTGCTCCTGCCCCATGCCAATCTCAAACGCCAGCATGCCGCCGCTGCGGATACGCTTCCGCCATCCGGAAGAAACAGCACGGTAAAACGTAAGGCCATCCTCTGCTTCCCCATAAAGAGCCGAAGCTGGTTCAAAAGTGACCTCTTTTTGCAGGTGTTTCATATCTTCTTCCGTGAGATAGGGCGGGTTGCAAAGGACCAGATCCGCTTCTGGAATCGGCTCGGCGTAGGTGTTTGTAAGCACATCCCCTTGCACAATCTTCACATCCGCCTGATTGAGTTTTACATTCCGGCGAAGATAAGAAAGGGCGGCGTCATACTTTTCCACCGCATACACTCTGGCACCCTCGTATTCACAGGCGACCGACACGGCAAGGCATCCACTCCCGCTGCACAGGTCAACCACCACCGGGCGTTCCTTCCCGTGGGTCATCTGCCAATGGGTAAGGTAAGCAAGTCCCTGTTCACAGAGCGTTTCTGTATCCGGGCGGGGGATCAGAACCCCTTCTCCCACCTCAAACGGATAGGAATAAAACTCCCATGTTCCCAGCAGATATTGAAGCGGATACCCTTCCAGCCTGCGGCACACAGCGGACCGGGCTTTATTCAGCTGCTTCGGGGTGACTTCCATCTCCCCGCAGACGAGGATATTCTGGTAATCCACCCCTAAAACGCCCTCCATTAAAAAGCGAGCTTCGGACGCATACGGTTCAATACCGCCTTCTTTTAATTGCTGTTTGATTGTCTGATACAATTCATGCAGTGTCATACCATCACCAGCGGCCTTCCTCGCGGTCTTCCGGCAGCACCGGTTTTACCGCGGCGATCGCTACACGAAGCTGCTCCTCATCCGGCTCATTGGTCGTGATCCGCTGCAGCCAAAGCCCCGGTGCGGAGACTATGCGGGTCACGATGTTATCATACCGCCCCGCAAGGCGGATGATCTCATACGCGAGCCCGACGACCACCGGAATCAGCACAACCTTCAAAACCGTGCGAATGAGCAGGCTGTCCCATGTAACCACCGAAAACACGATGATTCCAAGAATCAGTACGATCAGCAAAAAGCTTGTCCCGCAGCGCGGATGAAACCGCTTAAACTTTTTAGCGTTTTCCGGCGTGAGCTCTTCACCCGCTTCATAGCAGGCAATGGTTTTATGCTCCGCACCGTGGAACTGAAACATCCGGCGCATATCCTTCATGCGGGATACTAAAAACAGATAAAGCACAAAAATAACGATTTTTATAACGCCTTCAATGATTCCCTGAAGGTATCCCACCTCAAGCCAGCTGCCGAGCGAGCGCGCAGCCAGAGCAGGCAGGTAGATAAACAGTCCCACCGCAAGCACCACTGCCAGAACAGTGGCGATCACCATTGTCACGCGAAAGAGGCCTGTTGTGGCAGCGTCGCCAAACTTCTTTTTCAAATATTGTTCCAAACGGCCGGGTTCCTCGTCTTCCTCCTGCGCCATGCCGCTTTTTTCCGCCGATTTCATCAGACATTTATAGCCCAGCACAAGCGACTCAATTAGATTGACGACCCCGCGCACCAGCGGCAAACGGAAAAACAGGTTCCGCTTTTTGGAAGGCGTTATCTCCCATGATTCCACGTCAATGGTTTTATCCGGCAGAAGAACCGCCATTGCCGCCTTGTCAACACCGCGCATCATAACCCCTTCAATCAGAGCCTGACCGCCGACTTTTGTTTTAAACGTAGATTGTTTCTGTTTGCTCAAGTATAAACCTCCCAACCATCAGACGGGTGAAGCCATTCACCGCAATTCGGTTAAAACGCGGTAGCGCTCTTGGTTTCCGGCATGGCAGGAAGGGTAATGGTCACCGTTGTGCCAACGCCGTAGGTGCTTTGAATATCCAACGTACCGCCATGCATGGTCACAATTTCATCTACCACCGCAAGCCCGATTCCGGAACCTCTGCGCGTCATATTGGCTTTGTAGAACTTCTGTGTCACATGCGGCAGATCCTCCGGTGCGATGCCGAGGCCGGTATCACTCACCCGGATGACCACACATCCGTCTTTCTGTTCCGCACAAACGCAGATTTTATCGCCTTTGTCGGTATATTTCAAGGCGTTGTCTATGATGTTGACAAACACCTGCCGCAAACGGTTTTTATCCCCAAACACAAACGGAAGAGCAATGGGCTCTTGATATATAAATTCTTTTCCCTCTGTTTTTGCGCGCGGCTCATACATCAAAACCGCGTCGCCCAGCTCGGCGAGCAGGTCCATCTGGGTTTTAACCATGGTCAGCCTGCCGTTTTCCATTCTGGAAAAATCCAAAAGTTCCTCTACCATAGAAGAAAGCCGGTCTGTCTCGCCCAAAATGACCTGTATGCCCTTGCGGAACATTTCAGTATCTTCCGGCGGAGTGGCAATGAGCGTTTCACCCCAGCCTTTGATTGCGGTCAGCGGGGTGCGCAGTTCATGCGAAACAGAGGAGATAAAATCATTTTTAATCTGGTTGGATGTCTGCAGTTCATCCGCCATGGAATTGATGATGTCGCCCAGTTCGCCAATTTCATCGTTGCGTTTTTTACGCACACGCACTTTCAGGTCTCCGGAAGCGATCTTATTGGCAGCGATGCCCACTTCGCGCACCGGCGTAACAATCGACCGGATAAAATAAAGTCCCGAAAAAACAACGCATAGCAGTACAAAAATACAAATCAGTGTAAACACAATGATCGACATCATAATCTGACTGTCTACACCCTGAAGCGAAACCATGACTCGAACTGCGTTGAATTCACTGTTAATGACCGGAAGCAGAACTGTGATTGCCATCACACGTTCACCGCTTCCCATATTGCCCACAAAATACCCTTTTCCCGTTTCTGAACGGATCGCCTCGGAATAGTCTGAAATTTCCAAAGAATCCAAATAACTGAATCCGCTTGAAGTAATAACCGCTTCTCCATCGTGGTCAAGCGCCATCAATTCCATTTTATCCCGATCGGAAAAGGTTTCTACAATGCTTCGTATTTCCGCCGAAATATCCACATTTTTATCGTCTGCAATCCGGGCCGCAAGACTGGAAACAAGGTTCGCTTTCGTTTCCAGCGCCTGCCTGGCGCTTTGATAATAATAACTGCTGATCGCCGCGGAAAACCCGATATCCAACGCGATCAAAATGACAACGATCACGCTCAGGCTGTTGATCAACCAGCGGTGGGTAATGCTTTTCAAATGCGTATCCCCTTTCAGCCGCTAAGCATTCCATTTATAACCAAAACCCCATACCGTCTGAATATAGACCGGATGAGACGGCTCATCTTCAACTTTCATACGAAGACGGCGAATGTTTACATCAACGATTTTATCATCGCCATCATAACTGTCACCCCAGATCTCGTTTAAAATGCGCGAACGTTCCAGCGCAACTCTGGGATTGCGAAGGAAAAAGTCCACAATCTGATACTCCACCTGAGTCAGATCCACCGGTTCGCCGTTTTTCGTCAGCAAACGACTTTTTCGGTTGAGCACAAACGGGCCAGACTGGACTGTTTCAGCCTGCTGGCCGCTCATCATCTGCACACGACGGTAAACAGCGTCCACCCGCGCGACCAATTCGGAGGGGCTAAACGGCTTTGTTACATAATCGTCGGCTCCAAACATCAAGCCGCGAACTTTATCCATTTCCTGCGTTTTGGCGGTCAGCATGATGATTCCAACCGTGCTGCTGAGCGCACGAATCTTTTTACAAAGGGTAAAGCCGTCCATTCCTTCCATCATAATGTCCATCAAAACAACATCAAACGCTCCGCCCTGCTGTTCATATACCCGCATTGCTTCCTCTCCGCTGGGCACATCGAACACCTCGTAACCGGAACGCTGAAGATTGATCACAACAAAATCGCGGATCGCGTCTTCGTCTTCACAAACTAATATTCTTCTCATAAACAGATCCTCCCTGTGCTAAAGCAATGTAATGAACCGCTCCTGCACTTCTTTCTTTCCAATGCGAAGCGCATCTTCCGCGTCAGGATTTACCTTTGCCAAATAAGTGACCTGCCCGACCGAAGCAATTTCGAAATAGCCTTCGGAGTTTTTGGGAGTCGCATCGGTCTGGCGAACCATTTGAATGTCCAGAAGATTTTCCGTATGGCCGTCTTCAGAAACACAGGTGAACGCAACTTCATCCTGCTCAATCATCTGAGCGGTCACCCTTCCTTTCCAATTTTCCGGAAGATTAAACCGATAACCTCCGGAAGGGTCCAGATAATCGGTTTCTGCTACCACAAAAGTGCCATCAACCAGCGCGAGCCAGTCGGTATAATACTGTCCGCTCTTTTCCCCGTTTTTCACAGACGGCATTTCAGAAAAAGAAGGGATCATATAAATGCCGTCCTTGTAAATATCATCACACAAAATCTTCTGGGTGCGGAAGGTTTGGTTTAAAAGCTTGGCATTACCGGATTCAGAAGTATAATTCATCAACCGTTCTTCCGAAGCCGTCAGTATTTCCGTATAAATCCCATCGTTCGCGCTGCCGTCCACAAATAAAGCAGGGCACTTTTCCCCTCCGCTTTCGATAAAGCCTGAATGCAACGCAATATACTGCTCTATTTCACTGTAAAGAACCGTCTGGTCAATAGAAACAAACGCCCCGTTCATCCAGCCGTACATTCTGGCATAGCGCGCACCTGTCTCATCCCGTTCCAGAGAAATCAGACGCTCTCCCTGCCGGTCAGACGCATTCAGCGCGGAAAACTCCAAATAAGTGCATTCCGCAACACTTTCAAGCATTGTGCCTTCATATCGATAAACAACAAATTTCTTCTTTTCTTTTTTTTCTGTTTCATACCCGACTACAACGCTGGGAAAATCTTCCGATCCGAAATACCCTACCTCTACACGGTCCACGGAGGTGCCGAACGTAGAAATATCACAGACAGAATACCATATTCCGTTTGCATCCTGATCCAGCAGATTAATCCGCACCTGAGATGCGGCATTTGACTGCGGTCCGCTATGGTAAAACACGAGCGCCTCATCGCCCGGTTCATCATCCATGTTACAAATGAGAAATGCTGAACGATTTTCTCCTTTTTGCGGATAAACAAGCTGAATATCATCAGCGTCTTCCCCCAGTGCCTCACAGATATCATTCTGCTGTTGGGTCAATTTTGGCGGCTGAAGCGCACCGTCCACGCTCATCAGCCCGCTGTCGCACCCAGTCAATACCAAAAGCAGCAGAACTGCAGCCGCAACTATTTTTCTCATGATCCATCCTCCAGGCCCGGAATTAATTTTTATGCTTAAACGTAAATAATCTGCGCTCTCTGTCTTTATGAAACCTCTTGTATACCTGTTCTATAACAAAACAAACAAAGACTCCAATCACTCCGCCGAGAAAATTGAGGATCACGTCGTCCACATCGCTCGCTCCCGTGTGGAATACATATTGCAGGATCTCAACGAGAACCGGAACAAACAGCAGGATCAGCAACCGCAGCCACAGGCGTATCCGATGAGAAAACACAGTCAGATAAAATCCCAGCGGCGCAAAAATAAGAATATTTCCAGCCAGGTTCAATATTTTTATCTGATCGCTCAATACCGGGGAAGTTAAATACATCCAAATCGTTTTGAACGGAATGAGATTTACTCCCTGATACTCATGCCCCCGGTTAACCGAACCAAAAAACAAAAGCGCAACCAGAGACAACAGATAAATCACAAAAAACACGATGCTGACGACTTTAAAGAAATGATCAAACCCCGAAATTCGCTTTTTCCGGTCACACAGGCGCACAATCGCACAGATAATTGTTGGTATGGCCCAATTGAGCGCTAGAAGGAAAAATGTTTTGTTTTCAATGCCGACCCGCATATCCATTAAAAAGTCCAACAGAACAACAACACTGGTCACTCCGCAGGTAGTCGTTGTAAACACACAGCAGCCGTCATAACTTCGGTTCATCAGCAACAAAAAAATGGTCGCGCCACCGCAGAGCACAGAAGAAATCAGCAAACCGGTTAACGTGTCGATAAACGACATGAGAACGACCTGCGCTAAAATATATGCAGTGCCTACCACACATGGAAAAGTTGCATTTTTGACCCAAGCTTTTATCATAAACTCCCACCTTTTAAATCGGCTTCGTTTTCAAGCCCGATGAACAACCTCTATACGCAAACGGCGCCTTACGCCATCCGCTTAAAACAAAACGAATCATATCAAATCAACGAAAATACATCCGATTTAAATATTTTACCATACAACACAAAGAAATACCACTGGTTTTCAGAAAACCACAGGGATAATTCATCCGCGCCGAACTTTTCAAAACACGCTCTTCTCAAGAGGAAAACAATTGACACTGCTTCACGCCAATGTTACGATAAATGTATCTATCATCGGTTTTCTTCAGGGCAGCGACCCATACTTTTTTAATGGGAGGGATCAGCGTGAAGCAATACGTTATCGCACTCGACCAGGGAACAACCAGTTCCCGCGCCATTCTGTTTGACCGGGAACAAAAAATCGTCAAAACAGCACAGACTGAACTGACGCAATATTACCCCGAACCCGGCTGGGTCGAACACGACCCCATGGAAATCTACTCGTCCCAGACTGCCGTCATGACCGAAGTTTTGCTTCAGGCAGGTATTCCCATTGACGAGGTGGCGGCCATCGGCATTGCCAATCAGCGGGAGACCACTATCGTTTGGGACCGGGAGACCGGACTCCCCATTTATAACGCCATTGTCTGGCAGTGCCGGAGGACGGCGGATATCTGCGAGCAGCTGAAAGCGGACGGGTTGGAGCCTTATCTTTCGGAAACCACCGGCCTGATTGCGGATGCTTACTTTTCCGGGCCGAAAATCCGGTGGATTTTAGACCATGTACCGGGTGCCAGAGAACGGGCGGAAAACGGGGACCTTTTGTTTGGAACAGTGGACAGCTGGCTCATCTGGAAGCTGACCGACGGCAGGGCGCACGTGACCGATTACACCAATGCTTCACGCACCATGCTGTTCGATATCCGCAACCTCTGCTGGGACGAACGGATGCTTCAGATTTTAAACATCCCCCGCTGCATGCTTCCGGAAGTGCGCAGCTCCAGCGAGGTGTACGGCACCGTCAACCTGTTCGGGCATGAAATCCCCATCGCAGGAGCCGCCGGCGACCAGCACGCCGCCCTGTTCGGGCAGAACTGCTTTGCACCGGGTGATGCCAAAAACACCTACGGCACCGGCTGTTTCCTGCTCATGAACACTGGAAAAGAACTCTGCCGTTCCAAAAACGGCATGCTCACCACCATCGCAAGCGGGCTGAAGGGTGACATTCAGTACGCGGTGGAAGGCAGTATTTTTGTCGGCGGTGCGGTGGTACAATGGCTGCGGGATGAAATGGGCCTTATTTCCGAATCCCGCGAAAGCGAGCGAGTCGCGGCCGAAGTACCGGACAACGGCGGAGTGTATGTCGTACCCGCTTTCACCGGTCTTGGCGCTCCGCACTGGGATATGTACGCAAGAGGTGCTATCTTCGGGCTAACCCGCGGTACCGGAAGAAGCCATATCGTACGAGCGGCGCTTGAATCCATCGCCTACCAGAGCAAGGAAGTGCTCGACGCCATCTGCGCCGATACCGGCATCCGCATCGGCGGACTGCGGGCGGACGGCGGCGCCAGCGCGAATGACCTGCTCATGCAGTTCCAGGCGGATATGTTAAACTGCCCTGTTCTGCGCCCAATGGTGCGTGAGACCACGGCGCTCGGCGCCGCCTGCCTCGCCGGGCTCGCAGTGGGGTTGTGGAAGGACAAAAACGAAATCAGTCAGCGGTGGACACTAGAGCGGGAATTTGTACCCGCCATGCCAAACCTTGTCCGCGAGCAAAACTGGAGCGGCTGGACCAAAGCGGTCGCCCGCAGCAAAAACTGGGCGGAATAGCCCCTCAAAAAAGGAAGTGTCAGATTGGAAAAACTGTTTTGCACCGGCTTTGGGCCGGCAGATATCCTGTTGCCAAAAAAAGAATATGAGGCCGTTTGGAGCGTGGTCGCCTGCGACCAATACACCTCTGAACCGGAATACTGGGAAGAGACACAGCGCATCGTAGGCGATGCGCCCAGCACGCTCAAGCTCATTTTTCCGGAAATTTACTTGGGAGAACAGGGGTTTGAAGAACGAATCACCCATATTCACGCCACTATGGAAGAATATTTGTCCCAGGGCGTATTCCGCATGCTTGAAAACGCGCTGATTTTGGTGCGCCGCACCCAGGCGGACGGAAAGGTCCGCACCGGTCTGGTCGGCGCGGTCGACCTGGAGTGCTACGATTACGCAAAAGGTTCGGTTTCCCCCATCCGCGCAACCGAAGGGACCGTGTTGGAGCGAATTCCGCCGCGGGTGAAAATCCGAAACGGCGCGGCGCTTGAACTGCCCCACATCATGCTGCTCACGGATGACCCGAATCAAACGGTAATCGAACCGTTGTCTGAACAGCGGGATGAATTTGAAAAGCTATATGACATCCCGCTGATGCAAAACGGCGGACGGGTGGAAGGCTGGCTGGTGCCGGAAAGCGAACACGGCAAGGTTGCTTCCGCGCTTTCTGCCCTCGCAGATGGGAAAGCATTTGCGGCACGTTATAAAAAGCCGGAATCAGAATGCCTCGTTTACGCGGTTGGGGATGGCAATCACTCGCTCGCGACAGCAAAAGCCTGCTATGAACAGCTCAAACAATCCGCCGGGGAAGACGCGGCAAAAGCATCCCCCGCACGGTACGCGCTGGTCGAACTGGTCAATCTGCACGATAAAGCGCTGGAGTTCGAAGCCATCCACCGGGTGGTGTTCGGTGTGGAGCCGGAAAACCTTCTCGGCGCGCTCCGCCAGCGGTACAACGTAGCCGAAAGAGCTGTGGAAGGCGGTCAGAGCTTTACCTACCTGTATGGTGACAAAAAGGGTGTTTTGACGGTGCTCAACCCAGAAGCCAATCTCACCGTCGGCACATTGCAGCGGTTTTTAGACGAATATTGTGCCGAACACGGCGGAGAGACCGATTACATCCATGGAGCGGATGTAGTGGAAAAGCTTTCTAAAAAGCCGAATACCATCGGTTTTCTTCTGCCGGATATGGGTAAAAGCGAACTTTTCCCCACTGTCATTTTCGACTCCGCCCTGCCGCGTAAGACCTTTTCCATGGGGCATGCGTGGGATAAGCGGTACTATCTGGAAGCGCGGAAGATTCGATAGATTGCCTTTTGGTCTGATTGACCGATTTCCGCAAAAAACAGCCCGGTAAAACGGGCAACTTTCCACAAACTATGCGCCGGACGGTTGACATTTTGTACCCGCATTGCTATGATGATACCAGTAAAGTGTTGAAAAGGACATGGCAGAACCTGCCGGCCTGTCAGAGAACGCCGCCTTTGTGCTGTGAGCGGCGCCGGGCTTTGGGTTTTGTTACCACCTTGGAGCGTGCGGCAACCGGTTTTTCGGCATAACCGCAACGGAGTTCCGGCACTCCGTTACCAAAAACCGCGAGCTGGCGGAATGTTTTCCGCAAGTTGGGTGGAACCGTGAAGCGTTAAGCCTCATCCCAATAAACCGTGGGATGGGGCTTTTTGTTTTTCTTCTGCCGGCGGGAATCCTGTGGTGATATGCCACACCGTTTTATAAAATGCAAGGCGGATTTCTCACACCTTACTCAAATAAATACGTTTGGAAAGGAACGTGACAAAGCATGATTCAGGTAACATTAAAAGGCGGCGTTGTAAAAGAGTACGAAGCCGGCATTACCGCTGCTGACGTTGCAAAAGACCTCGGCATGGGGCTTTACAAAGCGGCATGCGGATGCAAAGTAAACGGAAAGGTCTGCGACCTGCGCACCCCGCTTAGCGAAGACTGCCATCTGGCCATTCTGACCTTCGATGATGAAGAGGGAAAGAAGATTTTCTGGCACACCTCTTCTCATCTGCTGGCGCAGGCTGTAAAACAGCTGTTCCCGCAGGCGAAGCTCGCCATCGGCCCGGCGATTGAAAACGGTTTCTATTACGATTTTGACGTTAAGACCCCGTTTACAACCGAAGACCTCGCCAAAATCGAGGCACAGATGAAAAAGAACGCAAAAGCAAACCCGGACCTTGTTCGTTTTGAGCTTTCTCCGGAAGAAGCAAAACAGAAAATGGAAGAGGCTGGCGAACCTTATAAAGTGGAGCTGATTGAGGAGCACGCATCCAAAGGCGAACCCATCAGCTTTTACACACTGGGTGATTTTACCGATCTCTGCGCCGGCCCGCATTTAATGAACACCGCCGGCATCAAAGCGGTCAAACTGACCAGCAGCACCGGCGCGTACTGGCGTGGTGACGCGAAAAAACAGCAGCTCTGCCGCATTTACGGGGTATCCTTCCCCAAAGCAAGCGAGCTGGAAGCTCATCTCACCATGCTGGAAGAAGCCAAAAAGCGCGACCACAACAAGCTGGGTCGTGACCTGGAGCTGTTCACCACTTCGGAACTGATCGGCCAGGGACTGCCCATCATGCTGCCGAAAGGCGCGAAGATTCTGCAGATCCTTCAGCGGTTCGTGGAAGATGAAGAAGCCCGCCGCGGCTGGCTGCTCACCAAAACCCCATTTATGGCAAAAAGTGACCTGTACAAGGTTTCCGGCCACTGGGATCATTATAAAGAAGGCATGTTTGTATTGGGCGATGAGGAAAAAGACAGCGAGGTTTTCGCGCTCCGTCCAATGACCTGCCCGTTCCAGTATCAGGCATATCTCAACAAGCCGCGTTCCTACCGTGACCTGCCGCTGCGGTACAACGAAACATCCACCCTCTTCCGCAATGAGGCAAGCGGCGAAATGCACGGACTGATCCGTGTGCGTCAGTTCACCATCTCGGAAGGGCATCTGATGTGCACCCCGGCACAGCTTGAGGATGAGTTCAAATCCTGCCTGGAACTCGCTATTTTCATGCTCAAAAAGGTCGGTCTTTACGAAGATGTTTCCTACCGTTTCTCCATGTGGGACCCGAACGACCGTGAGAAATACATCGGCACCGAGGAACAGTGGGACGAGGCACAGGGCGTCATGCGTAAAATCCTTGATCACCTGGGTCTGGATTACAAAGAAGGCGTCGGTGAAGCGGCGTTCTACGGTCCGAAGCTGGATATCCAGATCAAAAACGTACACGGCAAAGAGGATACCCTCATCACCATCCAGATCGATCAGATGCTGGCGGAAAAATTCGGCATAGAATATGTGGATGCAGACGGTACTAAAAAGCACCCGTACATCATCCACCGTACCTCCATCGGCTGCTACGAGCGCACCCTCGCGCTGCTGATTGAAAAATACGCAGGCGCGTTCCCGCTCTGGCTCGCTCCGGTACAGGTCAAGGTCATCCCCATCAGTGAAAAGCACCTGGACTACGCGCAGAGCGTTGCGGATGAACTGGCGAAACTGGGCGTGCGTGTGGAAACCGACAAGCGCAATGAAAAAGTCGGCTACAAAATCCGCGAGGCACAGCTGGAAAAGGTTCCGTATATGCTCATCGTGGGCGACAAGGAAGCCGAAGAGAAAACCGTTTCGGTTCGCGACCGCGGCGAAGGCGATCTGGGTTCGATGGATCTGGACACATTCCTCAAAAAATACCGCGAAGCACTTTAAATACAAACGGCATACAACAACCGCCTGCTTCAAGCATGAAGCAGGCGGCTGTTTTTTATCATGCTTTTGCCTTTCATGCCTCAAAACCGGGCAATGCTGAATAACGATCCCAGTCTATACGCAGAAGCCAAAAAGGAACAAAAAACACCTCGCCAAACGGATAAAAACCATTTTAAAAATAGAAAAGGACGGCGGAAATTCTTTCCGTCGTCCTTTTTTGAACGAAACATTATTTAATGACCTGTTTTGCTTTATTGACAAGCTGTTTGTCATTATCATAGGTCAAAATGGTATGTGCCCGATTGATCTCTACCCACTTGATCTGTGAGATTTCTTCTTCCTGCGGCGTATAGTCATAGTTCTGCGCGCGGGCGATGAAATAGATCACATCCTTCTGAGTATCTTTTTTCGGTGAATAGGAGATCACTTCGCGAAAGCTCGGGTCGATGATCACATCAATCCCCGTTTCTTCCTTGATCTCCCGCAAGGCGGTTTCCTCTTCGGTTTCCCCAGGCTCCACATGCCCTTTCGGGAACGACCAGTGCCCGCCGTTGGCGTGCTTGATCAAGAGCAGTTCGGTATTTCCGTGGAACCGGCGGAATACCAATGCTCCGCATGATTTTTCCATTGTCATAAACGTTCCTCGCATCCATATATAATAACTGGTTCCATTATAACACGTTTTGCCAAAAATGTCATAACGTTCATAAAGTTTTAATTTTTATTTTCAAAAATTCCTGTTTCTTTTAAACCGGCCCGGCAAAAAACGGAAGTCCGCTTTTGCCGCAGACCTCCGTTTTGACCGATTGCTTTCATGATTCTACAGAAGCACCATACTGGCGCACCAACGCTCCGGACCAGTTCAAAAGCTGTTCCAACACTTGATTTTGCTCATTTGCAGGAAGCTTTTTGAAACCGCGCAAAGCGGTATATATTTTTAACAGTTCTTGTTTCTGCCCGGTTGCCGTGTGAAAGAGTTCTTCCAGCCGCTGAGGATATTCCCCTGTTTCACAAAGCCGCTGTGCCTGCAGAATGAACCGGGCGGACTTGAGAAGCCCTGAAAGAGTCTGTTCATCACATCCATACAGCAAACAGTGACAGGTCATGTGATAAACTCCACACGCGCCGGACAAAACCGCCTGTGCCGCATCCTCCGCGGACGGAACCGGAAAAATATCCTCCAGCCGCCCATAAAAAGGAAGAGTACTGTAATAGAACGAGAGACGATCAGCTGGGTCCCAGCAGGCAAGCTCCTGCCTGCCGGAAACAAAGCCGCACAGTTCACCTTGCTCCGGCATTCCGGAATACACCAAACGGATGCGGGAAAGGTCTTCAGCGGACAGGCAATCGAGCACCACGACCGGGTCGATATCACTCAGACTGTCTTCCTCCCCACGTGCCCGGCTTCCCTGAAGCCCGGTAAAAATCAACCGTTCACCGAACTCCCGCAAAAGCGACCCGGTCAGCTGCTGCATCCATTCCCGTGAGGCGGGAGCAACCGTTTCACTCAGCTGCATTTACTGTACCCGCAGTTGCGGCAAACCACACAGCCGCCTTCATGTTCAACAACAGCACCGCATTCCGGGCAGTATTTAAACCCTTTATCCGCATTGCCGGCAGGCTCGCCCTTTTTCTTTTCCGGAGCTTGCGGAATGCTTGGGATGACCGGCGGCATCCCCTCTGTCTTACCGGATTTGATGAGGTCGTCCACCTTCTTGATGACTTTCGCGATACCGTCCGGGCAGGAGGTACATTTCATCCCCTGCTGACGAACCGTAGACGGGCAGCGGATGCCCTTGAGCTGGTCGAGAATCTCCTCCACCGAAATACCGGAACGAAGAGCGATGGAAGCAAGTCTTGCTGTCGCTTCCGACTGGGACGGGCATCCTCCCGCTTTTCCAGTACTGGTGAACACCTCACAGATACCGTTTTCATCGTAGTTAACGGTAACATACAGGTTGCCGCAGCCAATCTTGACCCTCTCGGTAAATCCGCTGGTGACTTCCGGGCGGGGACGCGGCGTGATGTTCTGCACAAATTCCGGTTCTTCCTTCTCATCCCCGCGCTTTACTTTACCAATGTTGAGCACCTGACTGTCACGCGAGCCGTCACGATAAATTGTGACGCCTTTGCACCCAAGGCGGTAAGCCAGGTCGTACACCTCACGCACCTCGTCTACCGTAGCGCTGTTCTGGAAGTTCACCGTTTTGGAAACCGCGTTGTCGGTGTGATGCTGGAAACCCGCCTGCATCCGGACATGGTACTCCGGGCTGACGTCATGCGAGCAAACGAACACCCGGCGGATATCTTCCGGAATCTCCGGAATATGAGCAAGGGTGCCTTCCGAAGCAATCTTGCGCATCAGCGCTTCCGAGTACAAACCGCGTTTTTGCAGTGTATCCTTCAAAATGGGGTTGACTTCGACCATTTCGGTGTTATCCATAACATTGCGGATGAACGCAAACGCAAACACCGGTTCAACGCCGGAGCTGACTCCCGCAATGATGGAAAGTGTACCGGTCGGCGCAATGGTCGTGACCGTAGCGTTGCGCACCGGCTGCCCGTTTTTCAGGGTGCTCTGCTCAAACAGCGGGAAGGTGCCGCGGGTTTCCGCCAGCTTACGGCTGGTCTCCCAGCCGATGTTGTGGATAAAGCCCATCACCTTTTCGCCCAGCGCAACGCCTTCCTCCGAATTGTAAGGGATGCCGAGCCGCAGCAGCATATCGGCAAAGCCCATAACGCCAAGCCCGATTTTGCGAAGCTGCTTTGTCGTCTCATCAATTTTGGGAATCGGATATTTATTGACCTCGATGACATTATCCAGAAAATGCACTGCCGTGCGGACTGTTTTTTCCAAACGGTCGCAATTGATCACATAGCCGTTCGGGGTCTCATCCAGCATGGCAACCAGATTGATGGAACCCAGGTTGCAGGACTCGTACGGCAGAAGCGGCTGTTCCCCGCACGGATTGGTGCTTTCAATCTCAGCAATATCCGGCACCACATTGTCCCGGTTGAGACGGTCCAAAAAGATGATGCCCGGCTCACCGTTGCGCCATGCGCTCTCTACAATCTTGCCGTAAACCTCACGCGCGCGCAGACTTCCCACTGTTTCTTTGGTGGACGGATCAACGAGCGGATAGGTTTCATCGGCCTCTACCGCCTGCATGAACCGCTCGGTAATACCAACCGAAATATTAAAGTTGGTAATTTCAGCGTTGTCTTTTTTACAGTCGATAAACGCAAGAATATCCGGGTGATCGACCCGCAGAATACCCATGTTCGCCCCACGGCGGGTACCGCCCTGCTTAACCGCCTCGGTCGCCATGTTAAAGACCTTCATAAAACTGATCGGGCCGCTCGCGACTCCACCGGTAGAATTGACCGTAGCGCCGGCCGGACGAAGACGGGAGAAGGAAAATCCTGTTCCTCCGCCGGATTTGTGGATGAGCGCCGCCTGTTTGATGGCTTCAAAAATCCCTTCCATGCTGTCTTCCACCGGCAGAACAAAGCAGGCGGAAAGCTGGCCGAGCGGACGGCCCGCGTTCATCAAAGTCGGGGAATTGGGCAAAAACTCAAGGTTGGTCATCATTTCATAAAAACGAGCCGACACCTGTCTCTTATACACATCTCCGAGCCCACGAGACCGGAGCCTATCTCG
>USBI01000007.1 GCA_900552945.1 uncultured Oscillospiraceae bacterium | reverse complement strand
GAGCAATGATGTACGTTGTTGTGGAGGAATTGATTCCGGAGGCGCATCTCGGTGAACACTCCAACGTTGGAACACTTGGTGTGATGGCCGGTTTTCTGATCATGATGCTGCTGGACGTTGCCCTGGGGTAATCACGCAACTGCTGTTTAGGACATGCTTTTGCATGCGTTTATCTGTATAAAAACGACAAAATAATACAAAATGTAAATTAGAATACCAAATGAAATGAAAAAAGTGCGGGACTGTCTTTCAGGCTAACATTTGTTTTCGTAAAAAATGGTCTGCAATGGAGGAAGTTGTGAGCGAACAACAAGATTATAAAGGTTACGATGTCAAATATCAGAAAGCGGATGAATCTCAACGAGGTTATACGTTTGTTCCGGGTACGGGTTTTACCAATCATGACCCGGAAGAAGAACGCCGCAGGAAACTTCATTATGTAGCAAATCATGTAGGTTTGGCGATTGTATTCTTCGTTTTAATTTCAGTATTCGCGACGTTGCCGGTCACACTTCTGTTTTCAGCGATGGGGCTTCCTGTTTATGTTAATTTTACCAGCATGCAGGTCTATGGCGCCCAGTTTATGATTTATCTGGTCCAAATCGTGGTATCCGTGCTGAAACTGGGAGTGCCCGCCTTGTTTCTTTATAGTGCGTTGAAACGCCGGATAAGATTTTATGGCGTGATGAAACCGCCGCGTTTGAGAACGTTTTTTTACACCGTTCCCATGACGCTTGCCGCAACGGTGATTGGCAGTTTTGCAGCGCAAATCGTTCAAAAACTGCTTGTGATGTTTGGTTGGAATGTTTCACAGCCGAATTACCAAACGCCCGAGTCTGAGGCAGATATCCTGTTGTATTTTATTCTGTTGACGATTGTACCCGCTTTTTTGGAGGAACTCTTTTTTCGCGGGGCGATCATGCAACCGCTTCGCTGCTTTGGCGACAGCATCGCGCTGGTAGTTTCTTCGCTTCTTTTTGCTTTGGCACATTTTAATGCGATGCAGGCGGTCAATGCAATGATTCTTGGTTTGGTAATTGGTTATTTCGTCATGCGGACCAGGTCGTTGTGGACAGGAATCCTTCTGCATTTTTGTGTCAATGCGGTTTCGTTTTTTGAAGTCATGCTGCTTAATGAATGGGCACCTCAAAATTATCAGA
Source organism: uncultured Oscillospiraceae bacterium (assembly GCA_900552945.1). Taxonomy (GTDB): domain Bacteria; phylum Bacillota; class Clostridia; order Oscillospirales; family Ruminococcaceae; genus Metaruminococcus_A; species Metaruminococcus_A gallistercoris. The sequence continues at coordinate 53,553 of USBI01000007.1, read as the reverse complement.
TGATCAGCAATATGATTTCATTGGTTTTGATTGCGGCGGGAATCATGTCGTTTTTGGTATTTGTTCGTCGTGAACCATCAGCTTTTACTATTCCACAGTTAAAAACCACATGGACAGTTGGAAAAAGATTGACGGTGTTTTTCTCAAGCGGCGGTATAATGATTGCGCTGTTGCTGATGGTGTATTTTTGGGTGCAGGTGTAGTGGTATGGTAACACAAAAGGATTATGAATTTATGCGCATGGCGCTGGAACAGGCGAAAATAGCCGGCGAAATGGGTGAAGTACCCATCGGAGCAGTGGTGGTTAAAGACGGCGAAGTGATATCGACGGGATATAATCTTCGAGAAATAAATAAAAATTCACTCTGTCATGCGGAACTGATTGCCATTGATAAAGCTTGTGAAAAGCTTGGTGGCTGGCGTTTGCATGAATGTGAATTGTACGTTACCTTGGAACCGTGCCCCATGTGCGCGGGGGCGATCATCAATTCCCGGATTCGAAGAGTTGTTTTCGGCGCATTTGACCCCAAAGCCGGAAGCTGCGGCTCTTTGATTAATCTGTTTGCGTGTGATTTTAATCATCGCCCGGTTTTGGAAGCCGGAGTTTTGCAGCAGGAATGTGCTGACCTATTGCAGTCGTTTTTTAAAAAGTTAAGAAAAAAGTAATATTTGCTGACGTGATTATTCATATCTCAAACAGGAAATGCTGTTATAATATGAGTACAGAAATGAATTATTTCTGTTTTACCCTCTCCTTTATTATTAAATTCATTTTATTTCATCTTATTTCAAACGGGCAGTATTGCCCGTTTCTTTTTTATGAAAATATGGAAAGAATTGTTGTTTCTATCCATTAAATGGTGTAAAATAAAAAAGGCTATGCGTTGTAACGCTGCATTTATTTTAACTTCTGGTGTTGTACGGCGACAATGTCTGTTTCCAGTTTCTTTTGCTGTGCATATTGAAAGGTGGAAAGGCTTCCCCCGGGTTCTCCGGTAATGACAGCAATCAACCGGCCGGAGTGGTCGACCATATAATGGTTGCGGTTTTGGAGGCACCCGTTGTAGTACCGTTCGCTGAGTACGATTGTCGTGTTGCAGGCTGACAAAATGCGGTCATAACGCATCCGCCAGGCGGCAGACTGCTGCGTCCGCTGTTCCCGGTAGGGAATGACAGCAGTGAGCGTCAGGTGAGGAATAATTTCTTTGAGCTGCAGTACAATTTCGGCTGCGATGATGTCTACGCCGCGGGCCATACCAGTCATAAAATTGCAGTACCCGTCTAAGGAAGCGCGAACAATCCGGCTTTGGAGCTGTTCTTTCATGGATTGGATCATACGGTTGTTTTCATCCCATGGTTCAAGTAATTTTTCGGGCCTTGGCCCGGAAAAACACGCGGTTTGACACTTCATAGCCAACTTCCATTCCTGTTTTAAGTGGATTATCTCTTTGTTTTGTATTATATATTAATATTATGAAAAAATTATGAATAATATGAATATTTTTATTCATATTTTGAGGAGCGATTGTATGCAAACATTTACCAAACGCTGCTGGGCGAAAATTGATCTGGACGCTTTGCGATATAATCTGGAGCATATTCGTAAAATGGCGCCGGAAAACGCGCAGATCATGGCGGTAGTTAAAGCAAACGCCTACGGCCACGGGGATGGTATGGTAGCGGCTGAATTGGAGCGAAATGGCGTTAACTGGTTTTGTGTTTCGAATGTAGAGGAAGCCATTTCGCTTCGTAAATCCGGAATAACGGGAAAGATTCTGATTCTTGGAATGACTCCGGTGGAATTGGCGTCGTTGCTGGTGGAATATAAACTGGTTCAAACCGTCTATTCACCGGAATATGCCAAACAACTCAATGACCGGCTTGCTGCTTTGGGAAAGGTGCTGGAGTGCCATTTGAAAATTGACACAGGCATGGGGCGGATTGGTTTTGTTCATCATGATGGTGCCGATGCGTTGGATGAACTGCTTAAAGTGTGTGCAATGCCGCAGCTGAAACCCACGGGTATTTTTACCCATTATGCGGTTGCGGATGAAACGAATGAGGATTCCGTTGCCTATACGCAAAAACAACTCGCTTCATTTTGCGACATCCTCTCTAAGCTTGAGCAGCATGGGGTTCATCTGCCGGTTGCTCACACCAAAAACAGCGCCGGAATCGAGCGCCTTACAACGGAACATTTTCCGTTTGTGCGAGCGGGAATTATTTTATATGGGTTAAACCCCAGTCATGAAGTGGTTGATCCCAAGATGAAGCCGGTCATGGAGCTGAAATCGGTTGTCTCCATGGTGAAACGCATCCCGCCGAATACATCTGTGAGTTATGGGCGCCGTTTTATTTCTGATCACGAGATGATGGTCGCCACAGTTCCTGTGGGTTATGCGGACGGTTTTTCCCGCTCGCTTTCCAATCGGGCGGAGTTTCTGGTGCGCGGCAAGCGCGCGCGAGTAATCGGCACGGTCTGCATGGATCAGCTTATGCTGGATGTAACCGGCATTCCCGATGTGCAAATGGGTGACGAAGTGACAATTTTCGGCAGGGATGGCGATGCTTATATCAGTGCGGATGAGCTTGCACAGATGGCATCTACCATCAACTATGAGATCGTCTGCGCAGTAGGGCACAGGGTTCCGCGTGTGTATTACCGTGGCGGTAAGGTTGTGGAAGTTGTCAATTACCTGTACGATACGGAAGAATAATCTTGAACCGGCAATCACTGTTTGATTGGAAAGGAGCTTTTTATGAAATTGATGATCGCGTCTGATATTCACGGTTCGGCTTTTTACTGTGAAAAAATGGTGGAAGCATTCCACCGGGAACATGCAGACAAACTGCTGCTGTTAGGCGACCTTTTGTACCACGGCCCCCGCAACGATCTTCCGGAGGAATATGCACCCAAACGGGTGATTTCCATGCTCAATGAGCTGGCGCCCAGCATCATTTGTGTGCGCGGCAATTGTGATGCGGAAGTGGATCAAATGGTTTTGGATTTTCCCATTCTTTCGGATTCCTGCCTGCTGTTCTGGAACGGCCGCACCATATTTGCGACTCACGGGCATATCTTTAATGAGGAAAATCCGCCGAAACTGCATCATGGTGATATTCTTTTAAACGGTCATTTTCATATATCGGCATGCACAGAGCACGATGACTTTCTTTATCTGAATCCGGGCTCGGTGTCGATCCCCAAAGAGAACACGCCGCACGGTTATATGGTTTTAGATGAGACCACAGCCTATTGGAAAGACATTGACGGTGAATGTTACCGCAGCATTTCGCTGAAATAATGTTGTGATAGTCGTAAAATAAAAACAACTGCCTGTATTTGCAGGCAGTTGTTTTTTCTTTTGCTGAATGTTATGATTTCCGCTTCTAGGGTTGCTATAAAAAGAAAGGCTGTCCGCCAAATAGCGAACAGCCTTTTTAAAACAATTCTCTTATTCAGCTTTGATTGCAGCCTGAGCAGCAGCCAGACGAGCGATCGGAACACGGAACGGAGAACAGGAAACATAGGTCAAACCAGCGTTGTGGCAGAACTCAACGGAGGACGGATCGCCACCGTGCTCACCGCAGATACCGAGTTTGATATCCGGGCGGGTCTGTTTGCCGAGGTCAGCAGCCATTTTAATGAGCTTGCCAACGCCAACCTGATCCAGTTTAGCAAACGGATCGTTCTCATAGATCTTCTTGTCATAGTACGCGCCGAGGAATTTACCAGCGTCGTCACGGCTGAAGCCGAAGGTCATCTGAGTCAGGTCGTTTGTACCAAAGCTGAAGAACTCAGCCTCTTTTGCGATTTCGTCTGCAGTCAGAGCAGCACGCGGAATCTCGATCATGGTACCAACTTTATAATGCATGTCGGAACCAGCTGCTTTCAGAACAGCGTCAGCGGTCTCAACAACAACGCCTTTTACGTAAGCGAGCTCTTTGGCTTCGCCAACCAGCGGAATCATGATTTCCGGAACGATGGTCCAATCCGGATGTTTCGCCTGAACATTCAAAGCAGCTTTGATAACAGCTTTGGTCTGCATAACAGCGATTTCCGGATATGTAACAGCCAGACGGCAGCCACGGTGACCCATCATCGGGTTGAACTCATGCAGAGAAGCGATGATTGCTTTAACGTCAGCAACGGTTTTGCCGGTGTCTTTCGCAAGCAGTTCAATATCGGCTTCTTCGGTCGGAACGAACTCATGAAGCGGCGGATCCAGGAAACGAATGGTGATCGGTGCACCTTCCATAGCCTCATACATCGCTTCGAAGTCGCCCTGCTGCATCGGCTCGAGTTTCGCAAGAGCTTTCTCACGGCCTTCAACAGTGTCAGAGCAGATCATTTCACGGATTGCCGGGATACGATCAGCTTCAAAGAACATATGCTCAGTACGGCAGAGGCCGATACCTTCTGCACCGAATTTCTTCGCCTGTTTCGCATCACGCGGATTGTCAGCGTTGGTTCTTACTTTCAGGGTGCGGTATTTATCTGCCCAGTCCATAATGCGGCCGAATTCGCCGGAAATGGAAGCTTCAACGGTCGGGATTGCCTCGCCGTAGATGTTACCGGTAGAACCGTCGAGGGAGATGTAATCGCCTTCGTTGTAAACTTTGCCAGCAAGCTCGAATTTCTTGTTCGCTTCGTCCATTTTGATTTCGCCGCAACCAGATACACAGCAGGTACCCATACCACGAGCAACAACAGCAGCGTGAGAGGTCATACCACCGCGAACGGTCAGGATGCCCTGAGCGGCAACCATACCTTCAATGTCTTCCGGAGAGGTTTCCAGACGAACGAGAACAACTTTTTCGCCTTTCTCAGCCCACTCTTTTGCATCGTCAGCAGTGAAGACGATACGGCCGCAAGCAGCACCCGGAGAAGCAGCCAGAGCGGTAGCAACCGGAGTAGCTTTCTTCAGAGCAGCAGCGTCAAACTGCGGGTGAAGCAGAGAGTCAAGAGTTCTCGGATCGATCATCGCAACAGCTTCTTTTTCAGAGATCATGCCCTCGTCAACAAGGTCACAAGCGATCTTCAGAGCAGCAGCAGCGGTTCTTTTACCGTTACGGGTCTGCAGCATGTAGAGTTTCTTGTCCTCAATGGTGAACTCCATATCCTGCATGTCTCTGTAATGGTTTTCCAGAGTGTGGCAGATGTCAACAAACTGGTTGTAGCATTCCGGCATAACCTCAGCGAGCTGATCGATGGTCTGCGGGGTGCGGACACCAGCAACAACGTCTTCGCCCTGAGCGTTCATAAGGAACTCACCGAAGAGTTTCTTCTCACCGGTTGCAGGGTTTCTGGTGAACGCAACACCAGTACCGGAAGTCTCGCCCATGTTACCAAACGCCATCATCTGAACGTTAACAGCGGTACCCCAGGAGTACGGAATGTCGTTCATTCTTCTGTAAACGTTTGCACGCGGGTTGTCCCAAGAACGGAAAACAGCTTTGATTGCGCCCATGAGCTGTTCTTTCGGATCAGACGGGAAGTCTTCGCCGATTTTTGCTTTGTATTCTGCTTTAAACTGATTTGCAAGTTCTTTCAGGTCTTCAGCAGTCAGTTCGGTATCCTGAGTGACACCTTTTTCTGCTTTCATCTTGTCGATGAGCTCTTCAAAGTACTTTTTGCCGACTTCCATAACAACGTCGGAGTACATCTGAATAAATCTTCTGTAGCAGTCATATGCCCAGCGCGGATTGCCGGATTTTTTCGCCATGACCTCAACAACCTCTTCGTTCAGACCGAGGTTGAGGATGGTGTCCATCATACCAGGCATGGAAGCTCTTGCGCCCGAACGAACGGAAACGAGGAGCGGGTTTTCAAGGTCGCCGAATTTTTTGCCGACGATCTCTTCCATTTTGCCGATGTATTCCATGATCTGAGCCTGGATCTCATCGTTGATTTTTCTGCCGTCCTCATAATACTGGGTGCACGCTTCAGTGGAAATGGTAAAGCCCTGCGGAACCGGAAGACCAAGGTTGGTCATTTCAGCCAGGTTCGCACCTTTACCGCCGAGCAATTCTCTCATTTTTCCGTTGCCTTCGGAAAAAAGGTACACGTACTTTTTGCTCACTTGCAATCTACCTCCAAATTTTTTTTACAAAATCTCACGAAGCAAGCCCGCAAAAACAAAAAATTTTGCAGGCGAAGTCCGGAAATGTTTGTAATGTCCCTACTTGTTGGGCTCGTTTCACATTATAACAAAATTTCAAAACTTTTTCTATATATTTATCAAAAAAAATTTGGAAAAGAAGGGCAAAACCGTTGATTTCATAGAGTTTCACAAATTAGGCTTGCAAAACCCCCCGGAAATTGAGATAATAAGTACAGTTTTTCATGTGATTTACATAAAATGAAACTGCATTTTATTTTAAAAGGGGTGGGTTCGCTTTGCGTGAAAAGATAGCAGTCGTCCTCGCGGCTGGAGAAGGCAAGCGAATGATGTCGAAAAAACCAAAGGTGCTTTGTGAAGTGCTGTTTAAACCCATGCTTTCATGGGTTCTTTCTGCCTGTGAGCAGGCGTCTCTGCAAGGGGTCTGTGTCGTTGCGGGTTACGAGCATGAGCAGCTGGAAGATTACCTGCAGAAAAAATATGGGGAACGGTACCCGGTTGTACTCCAGACAGAACGAAAAGGCACCGGGCACGCGGTCATGATGGCGGAACGCTTTTTAAAGGAACATCCGGATTCGGATATGCTGCTCCTTTGCGGCGACGCCCCGTTTATTGACGGTGAGACCATTGACGCCGCTTATGCGTATCATTGCGAACATGAAAATAGTGTTACTGTGGTCACCGCGCAGTTAAAGGACCCAACCGGTTACGGGCGGATTCTGCGCAGTGAAGATGGAATCTCCGGCATTGTAGAACAGAAGGACGCGACCGAAGAGCAGCGGCGGATACAGGAAGTCAATTCCGGTATGTACTGGTTCAAGACGGCTGACCTTCTGGAAGTGCTGGGAGAACTCACAAACAACAATGTTCAGGGTGAATATTACATTACCGATACAGTCGCGCTCCTTTTGAATAAAGGAAAGCGTGCGGGAGCATATCTGGCGGCGGACGCCGATGTGTGTTTGGGCGCGAATGACCGTAAAGGGCTTTTACAGCTTAACCGCATTGCGGCGGAGCGAATCCTTGAAAAACACCTTGCGAACGGTGTGGGCTTTGTTTCGACTGACGGTGTTCTGATTGGGCCGGACGTTACCATTGGTCCTGGAAGCGTTATTCTGCCGGGCAGTATTCTGCGTGGCAGCACACAGGTGGGTGCCGGATGTGAAATCGGCCCCAATACACTGCTGGAGAACGCCAGAGTGGGCGATGAGACCATCCTCAACTCGGTCCAGGCATACGACTGTGTCATCCACGACCATGTGAAGATGGGCCCGTTTGTGCACATTCGCCCGAACAGCGAGATCCTGTCCGGCGTGAAGATCGGGGATTTTGTGGAAGTGAAAAATTCTACAATTGGTGAGAAAACGGCTGTTGCTCATTTGACCTATGTCGGCGACAGCGATGTCGGCAGCAACGTAAACTTCGGATGTGGCGTTGTAACGGTCAACTATGACGGCGCGAAAAAGCACCGCACTGTGATTGGCGATAACGCGTTCATCGGATGCAATACCAATCTGGTCGCACCAGTGAAAATCGGCAACACGGCATACACCGGGGCTGGTTCTACCATTACGAAAGATGTTCCGGACGGCGCTTTGGCGGTTGAGCGGGGCAAGACAGCGATTATCGAAGGCTATGCTTACAAAAAGCTGAAAGATCGGATTAAGAAATAAAAACGGCAGTGGCCGCATGAAACGATACAGGGGAGTGCAAAATGAATTTACACGGTAAGGATATTAAAATTTTTGCTGCAAATTCAAACCCGCGTGTAGCGCGTGAAATCGCAAGAGAGCTCGGGCTTCCGGTCGGGCGTTCGGATGTTGGAATGTTCAGTGACGGCGAGATTTCAGTCTCAATCCATGAATCGGTCCGTGGATCGGACGTGTTTGTGGTTCAGTCGACCAGTTCTCCGGTCAACCGGAACCTGATGGAGCTTCTGCTCATGATCGATGCGTTTAAGAGGGCTTCCGCCGGACGGATTACCGCGGTGATCCCTTATTTCGGCTATGCCAGACAGGACCGCAAGGCAAAGGCGCGCGACCCGATCTCCGCAAAACTCGTTGCGGATCTCATCACAACTGCCGGTGCGGACCGCGTTCTGACCATGGACCTGCATGCGGCACAGATCCAGGGCTTCTTTGACATCCCGGTGGATCATCTGCTCGGTGTGCCGATCCTTCTGCCTTATTATAATGAGAAGTTCAAAGGGGAGAAAGACGACATTGTGGTGGTTTCCCCGGACTTGGGTTCGGTCACCCGTGCACGGAATTTTGCCACCCGGTTCGACGCTCCGCTTGCCATTGTGGACAAACGCCGTCAGCGCGCGAATGTTTCGGAAGTGATGAACATCATCGGCGATGTACGGGACAAACGGATTATTTTGGTGGACGATATGATCGACACCGCGGGAACCCTCTGCAATGCTGCGAAAGCCATGATCGAAAAAGGCGGCGCGAAAGAGGTTTACGCTTGCGCCACCCATGGCGTGCTGTCCGGTCCGGCTGTTGAGAGGATTGCGGAAAGCCCCATCAAGGAACTGGTGTTCTTGGACACCATTGAACTGCCGGAGGAAAAACGTCTGGATAAGATCAAACAGCTTCCGGTAGCGCCTGTTTTCGCGGAGGCAATTGAGCGCATTTATCTGGATAAACCGGTATCGCCGCTGTTTGTCTGATTTTTGGAATCAGTCTATTATAAAATGAAATGCAGCCTGCAAACGAAATGCCCTGTTCTTTCGTTTGCGGGTTTTGCTGGGTTTGGAATCATTTCAGGAGGATTTATGAGTATTTTTGACCTGTTCGCCCAAATTTCCCATCAGCAGGGGAAAATCGAATACCTGATTGTCGGATTGGGCAATCCCGGCGCGAAATATGAGAAAACCCGTCACAACGCGGGCTTTCATGCGCTGGACGCGGTGCTGGAACAAAACGGCCTGACACTTGGCCGCAATAAATTCAAAGCGCTGGTGACCGACGGAACGCTTTCCGGTAAGCGCTGCCTGTTCATGAAGCCGCAGACCTTTATGAATCTGAGCGGTGAGGCAGTTGGCGAAGCGGCACGGTTTTATAAAATCCCGCCGGAACGGGTCATCGTGTTGTTTGACGATATCTCCCTGCCGCCGGGAAAACTGCGTATCCGCCGAAAAGGAAGTGCTGGCGGGCACAACGGGATCAAGAGCATCATTGAGCATCTGGATTCGGAAAATTTTCCGCGCGTGAAACTGGGTGTCGGCGCCAAACCCCGCCCGGATTATGATCTGGCTGACTGGGTGCTGGGAACCTTTCCCAAAGAGGACGCCGAGAAGATGCAGCAAAGTTATGACAAATGCCCGGAGATCGTTTCGTTGATCGCAGAAGGCAAGCTGGATGAAGCGATGAACCGGTTCAGTAAATGATATATGTTTGGAAAACCGGAAGAAAGGAGACAAAACGATGAAGCTGTTTACAAGCCTGTTAAAAAAGTATGATCCGTTCATCCGGGTCGGTCAGGCGTTGGAGCAGGGCACACTTCCGGTCATGGTGGTTGGCCTTTCCGCCGTGCACAAAGCAAACCTGATCGCCGCAGTCACGGAAGAGCAGGGACCCTGCCTGGTCGTGACCGCGGACGAACTGGCTGCGCGGCGCTTTTGTGAGGACATCAACGCCATGCTGATGGAGGAAGCGGCACTTCTTTATCCGGCGAAGGATTTTGTCTTCCGCAGCATTGAAGGGGTGTCTCACGAGTATGAGCATCAGCGACTTAATGTGCTTTCCCGCATCATACGCAAGGAATGCAGGGTGGTCTGCTGCAGTATCGACGCCCTTCTTCAGTACACCATCCCGCCAAAGGAACTGGTCTGCCGCAGCGTGTCGCTCAAGCCGGGACAGCAGATTGCTCTGGACGCGGTCGTGCGCATCCTGCTCCGCGCGGGATACGTCCGCCGCGATCAGGTGGACGGCGTTTCTCAGTTTTCGGTGCGCGGCGGGATTGTGGACCTGTTCCCGCCCGACCGCTCCGCTCCGGTCCGTTTGGAATTCTGGGGGGATGAGATCGACACCGTTTCGGTCTTTGAGCTGGATACCCAGCGCCGGGTGGATACCATCAAAGAAGCACAGGTCACCCCGGCTTACGAGGTGCTTGCCCAGTCGCCGGAGGAACTGGCCGACCGGATTGAAGAGCGGATCAAACATCTTAAAAAAGACAATTTATCCCGGCTGCGTTTTCAGAAGGATGTGGAGCGGATTCGATCGGGGTTGGAGCTGTCCTCTTACGATAAATACATTGGGGTGGTTTATGAAAAACCGGCGACGTTGCTGGACTACTTGGAAGATCCGGTGATTTTTGTCAGCGAATATACCGCTGTCAAGGAGCGCGCGCGCGGCTTTCTGACGACCCACCGGGAAGACATTAAACTCCTTCTGGAAGAAGGGGAATTGTGCAAGGGCTTTGACAACTTTTGTATGGATTTTTCCCTGCTGAACGATACCATTCAGCAGGGGCGTTCGGTGTATCTGGACACCTTTGCCCAGTCGAACGATCTGCGCTTGAAGGACCTGATCTCCGCAACGGCGGTTCAGACTTCCGCCTGGGGCGGGGAACTGAAGCTGCTGGCGGATGATCTCACCTCGCTCATGGAGCAGAACTACTGCTGTGTTGTACTGGCAGGTACGGCAAAGTCCGCCGCGACCCTTGCGTCCGACCTGAGGAAATACGGGCTCCCGGCCGATTACAGCAAGGATATCAAAGATGTGATCTACCGCAAGATCTTTGTGGTGGAAAACAAGCTCTCTTCCGGTTTTGAGTACCCGGAAATCAAGCTTTCGGTCATCACCAGCGTGAAACCGGGTGCGGTTTCCAAAAAGCGGACCAAAAAGCGCAAGGGTGAGGAGATCCGTTCCCTCACCGATCTTACACCGGGCGATCCGGTGGTGCATGTCACCCACGGTATCGGCATTTTCGATGGCATCCACAAGCTGGATCTGCACGGCATCGTGAAAGACTACATCAAGATTCGGTATGCCGGTGCGGATACCCTCTATGTACCGGTCACCCAGCTTGATCTGGTTTCCAAGTACATCGGCCCAAAGGATGACAGCAAGATCAAACTCAACCGCTTGAATTCCGGTGAGTGGCAGAAAACCCGTTCACGTGTTAAAAAAGCGGTGGATGATATGGCCGGCGAGCTCATCCGGCTGTACGCGGAGCGGATGAACGTAAAAGGTCACGCCTTCCCGGAAGATGACGAATGGCAGCGGGAGTTTGAAGACCGCTTCGATTATGAGGAGACGGACGATCAGCTTCGCTGTGCGGAAGAGATCAAGGAAGACATGCAGAAACCTGTGCCGATGGACCGCCTGCTCTGCGGCGACGTTGGCTTCGGCAAAACGGAAGTTGCACTCCGCGCCGCGTTCAAGTGCGTGGAGGACGGCATGCAGTGCGCCATCCTCTGCCCGACGACGATTTTAGCCTGGCAGCACTACCAGAGCATTGTCAAACGGTTCGAGGGGCTTCCGGTCAACATTGGTTTGCTGTCACGGTTCCGCACGCCGAAGCAGCAGAGAGAAACTATCCGGAAGATGAAATCCGGCGAGGTGGATATTGTGGTGGGCACCCATCGTCTGGTGCAGAAGGACATTGAGTTCAAAGCGCTGGGGCTTGCTATTGTTGACGAGGAGCAGCGGTTCGGCGTTGCCCATAAAGAAAAATTCAAGGAGATGTTCCGCGGGGTGGATATGCTCACCCTGTCGGCGACCCCTATTCCGCGCACGCTGAACATGGCAATGTCCGGCATTCGGGATATGTCGGTCATCGAGGAACCGCCGCAGGACCGTCATCCGGTTCAGACTTATGTCATTGAGCAGGATATGGGCGTGATCTGTGACGCCATCCGCCGGGAGCTGCGCCGGGGCGGGCAGGTGTATTACATTCACAACCGGATCGACAGCATCCGCAGCTGCGCCGCGCGGATTCAAGAGCGAATCCCGGACGCGCGTATCGGAATCGCGCACGGACGGATGGCGGAGGATGAGCTTTCCGAAATCTGGCGGCAGTTGATGGAGCAGGAAATCGACATTCTGGTCTGCACGACAATTATTGAAACCGGCGTGGATGTTGCCAACTGCAATACCCTCATCATTGACGACGCGGATAATATGGGGCTTTCTCAGCTGTATCAGCTCCGCGGACGGGTGGGGCGTTCCAACCGCCGCGCGTTTGCTTATTTCACCTTCCGGCGGGGGAAGGTCCTTTCGGAAGTCGCCTCCAAGCGGCTTTCCGCCATCCGTGAATTTACCCAGTTTGGGTCCGGCTTCCGCATCGCGCTGCGGGACCTGGAAATCCGCGGGGCGGGAAATATCCTCGGCGCAAAACAGCACGGGCATATGGAAGCAGTCGGTTATGATATGTATCTCCGCCTGCTTTCAGACGCCATCAGCGAGCAGAAAGGCGAAGCCCCGCAGATGGCTGCGGAGGAATGTCTCGTGGATATTCAGGTGGAAGCGCATATTCCGGAACGGTATATTGAAAGCCTTTCCCAGCGGATCGACGTTTACCGAAAGATCGCTTCGGTCAAATCCGAAGAGGACGCGTTCGATGTGCTGGATGAGCTCATTGACCGGTTCGGTGAGCCGCCGGAAGCGGTCAAAGGGCTTGTGGATGTAGCCTTGCTGCGCAATACCGCCTCACGGTTCGGTATTCGTGAGATCAGTCAGAAGGGCGGCAGTCTGCTGTTTTATCCGGAACGGTTGGATATGCAGCTTGCTTCCCAGCTGATTGGCGGGCTGAAAGGCCGTGTCATGGTCAACGCGGGCGCCAAACCGTATCTTTCGGTGAAGATGAAAGAGGATGAACCGGTCGCGCTCATGCGAAAGGTGCTCAGCGTCTGGAGTGAAGCGCAGGAGAAAGAAGAGAAAAAATAAGTGTTGGCGCAAAATGCGCTGGCTTTTTGGGTAATGATATTGCTGAACAGCAAGCGGATGAAAATTTCATCCGCTTTTTCTTTTTCTAAAAACATGGTACACTGTTTTCAGAACAGCATGTACGGGGGACGTTATGAACAGCGATTTGATACAGCACCTGGCTCAGGTCACCGAAGAGGAAAAGAAGCTGTTAACCGGAAAGAATGTGGATTTAAAAGCGTACGGTGCTTTGCATACCGGTCGGGTAGACAGCGCAAAACTGCTGGAACGGGGAGAGCTGATCTCCATCCGCCCGCACACACGGTTTGCCCCTTTTCCCCGCCATTATCACAATTATGTGGAAATGATGTACATGTGCGCCGGGAGCACCACCCATATCATCAACGGGGAACAGGAGGTCACTCTTTCGGCGGGTGAGCTTTTACTGTTCAACCAGCACGCAAGTCATGCAATTGAGCGGGCGGGTGAGGGAGACATCGCGGTGAATTTTATCGTCCTGCCCCAGTTTTTTGATGTTGCGCTCGACATGATCGGCTCGGATAATGTGCTGGGTGAATTTCTGCTGGGCAGTTTGCAGCGAAGCGGCGGCCCGGTGAGTTTTCTTCATTTTCGTGTGGCGGATTTTCTCCCTGTGCAGAACCTGCTGGAAAATATGGTCTGGACGATTGTGCATCAGGTCCCAAACGCGCGAAAGATCAATCAGGTCACGATGGGGCTTTTGTTTCTGGAGCTTCTGAGCAACACCGCAAGCCTTTCTTTGCCGGATCCCACATGGAAAGAGAATGCCGCGGTCGTGCGGATGCTCAAGGAAATCGAGGAAAATTACAAGCTGGTCAGTCTCAGTGAACTGGCGGAAGAACGCGGTGTGACGGCTGCCTGCTTGAGCGGGACGGTTCATCGAGTCACCGGAAAAACGTTTAAACAGCTGCTTCAGGCAAAGCGGCTTTCCAAAGCGGCAGAGCTTTTGCGGCAGACCCGCCTTTCCGTGGAAGAGGTGTCGGAAGCGGTGGGGTATGAAAACACCAGCTATTTTTACCGCATTTTTCAAAAACAGTTTGGCCTTACACCCAAACAGTATCGCAACGAAATTAAATAAAGACATAAAAACTGCATAAATCACGTCCTTGTTTTATGATTTTTGCCTTTTATAATAGGAGATACAGGGGGTGATTGTGTGCGGTATTATCTTGCGGTGGATATTGGCGCTTCGTCCGGCCGGCATATTCTCGGCCATGTGGAACACGGGAAAATCGTGCTGGAAGAAGTCTACCGCTTTTCAAACGGAATGGTGCCAAAAAACGGGCATCAGTGCTGGGAGCTTGACCGGCTTTACCAAAATATTTTAGAAGGGCTGAAAGCCTGTAAAGCAGCTGGGAAGATTCCCGAAACGATGGGGATTGACACCTGGGCAATTGATTTTGTTTTGCTTTCTGGTAATGGTGATGTTCTGGGCGATACAGTCGCCTATCGGGACAGCCGCACTGAAGGAATGCGGCAGTTGGTGGAACGCCGTCTGCCGTTCGATGAGCATTACGCGATTACAGGAATCCAGTATCAGCCGTTTAACACGGTTTATCAGCTGATGGCGCTTAAACAGCAGCATCCGGAACAGCTCGAGCAAGCAGAGCGCTTTTTAATGGTACCGGAGTATTTTAATTACCGGCTTACCGGGAAGCAGATGAACGAGTACACCAACGCGACTTCTACTGCGCTTGTGGACGCACGGTCAAAACAGTGGAGCGCGGAAATTTTAAAACGGCTCGAACTGCCTGAAAAACTGTTTGCGCCGCTTCATCTGCCAGGTACCGTGGTGGGTAACTTCACGCCGGAGGTTCGTAATGAAGTCGGGTTTGACTGCCGGGTCATCCTGCCTGCAACGCATGATACCGGTTCGGCTTACCTGGCGGTTCCCGCCAGAGACGATGCGGCGGTTTATCTTTCCAGCGGGACCTGGAGCCTGTTGGGGGTGGAAAACCGCAAACCGGTGACAACGCCCAAAAGCCGGAAGCTCAACTTTACCAACGAAGGCGGCTATGAGTACCGCTACCGTTTCTTGAAAAATATTATGGGGCTTTGGATGATTCAGTCAATACGACATGATTACGGCGACCAGTACAGCTATGCGGAGCTGGAACAGATGGCGAGGGAAGCATCCAGCTTTGAAAGCCTTGTGAATGTGGATAACGAGCGATTTCTGGCGCCGAAGAATATGGTCGCCGAAGTGCAGAACGCCTGCCGGGAATCCGGTCAGGCGGTTCCTCAAACGCCGGGTGAAGTGATGCAGTGTGTTTACCGCAGTTTAGCCGGAGCGTATGCGAGAACCATCCGTCAGCTTGAAAATCTCACCGGAAAACAGTACACCAGTTTAAATATTGTGGGCGGTGGTTCCAAGGATGGTTACCTCAACGAGCTCACGGCGCGCGCTTCCGGTTTGCCGGTGTTCGCCGGCCCGACTGAGGGTACCGCGCTTGGCAATTTGATGGTGCAGATGCTCTTTACCGGAGAATATGATAATCTTACCGCGGCAAGGCGTGCGGTAAAAGAAAGCTTTTCAATCAAGGAGGTACAGCCATGACAAATTATGAAGCAGCCAAAAAGCGTTATGAAGCGCTTGGCGTGAACGTGGAGCGGGCACTCGGCCAGCTTGCGGATAAAGCCATTTCCATCCACTGCTGGCAGGGAGATGATGTCGCCGGATTTGATCGTCCGGACGGCGGCGCGGGAGACGGCATTCAAACTACGGGAAACTATCCTGGTAAAGCACGGAATTTCGAGGAGCTCAAGGCCGATTTTTTAAAGGCTGCCAGCCTCATTCCGGGCAAAAAGCGCATCAATCTGCACGCGAGCTACGCTGTGTTTGAGCCGGGCGAGTGGGTGGACCGGAATCAGCTGACCTACAAACAGTTTGCTCCTTGGGTAGCGTTTGCGAAAGAAAACGGGTTCGGGATCGATTTTAACCCAACCGTCTTTTCCCACCCCATGGTGCGGGACGGCCTGACCTTGTCCAGCCCGGATGAAACAGTTCGCCGGTTCTGGATTGACCACTGCATCGCCTGCCGCAGAATCGCTAACGAGATCGGCGCACAGCTAAACGATAAGGTGCTCAACAATGTCTGGATTCCGGATGGATTCAAGGACATTCCCGCTGACCGAATGGGACCGCGGATGCGCCTGAAAGCTTCTTTGGACGAAATTTTTGCCGAACCGCTCCCGAATGTGATCGACAGTGTGGAAAGCAAAGTTTTCGGCATCGGGCTGGAAAGCTGTACCGTCGGCAGCAACGAGTTTTATATGAGTTATGCGGCAAGCCATCCGGGAGTTTATAATCTGCTGGACAACGGGCATTTTCATCCCACCGAAGCGGTGAGCGATAAAATTCCGTCTCTTCTTTGTTTCTTTGACAAGGTCCCGCTTCATGTGACCCGTCCGGTCCGGTGGGATTCCGACCATGTTGTGTTGCTGGATGATGAGCTCAAAGAGATCATGAAAGAGGTCGTCCGCAACGACGCGCTGGACAAAGTGCTCATCGGTTTGGACTTTTTTGACGCTTCCATCAACCGGGTAGCGGCGTGGGTCGTGGGCACCCGCAACGCGCAGAAAGCGCTTCTTTATGCGCTGTTGGAGCCGAATGAACAGCTGAAATCGCTTCAGGATTCTGCATCCTTCACCGAAAAGATGGTGCGGATGGAGCAGATGAAGACCATGCCGTTCGGCGATATTTGGGAGCACTACTGCGAACTGCAGGGTGTGCCGAATGATGTGGACTGGTTTGAAGAGGTTCGCCGGTACGAAAACGATGTGTTGTTAAAACGGGGGTAAACCATGGGAATTTTAGATATTGAAATCATAAAAGCATACATTCGCATGTGTAACGATGGCTGGGAACAGGGCTGGCACGAACGAAACGGCGGCAACCTGACCTATCGTATGAAACCGGAAGAGGTGGAAGCGTGCCGCCCGTTTTTCCATGAACCCGGCGAATGGGTGGATATGGGTGTGCGCGGGGAAAATCTGGCGGGTGAATTCTTTGTCACCACCGGAAGCGGGAAATATTTCCGCAATGTGGCGCTCGACCCGGAGCACAACATCGGTATTGTGGAGATCAACGACAAAGGCGACAGCTGGCGGATCGTGTGGGGGCTGGAAGGCGGCGCCCGCCCGACCTCTGAATTTCCGAGCCATTTTATGAACCATTCGGTGCGCGCCGCGGCAACTCATGGAGAATACCGGGTCATCTACCACGCGCATACGCCGAGCCTGATTGCTTTGACCTACGTTCTTCCGCTTACTGCCCGGGAGTTTACCCGGGTACTGTGGAAATCGGCTACCGAATGCCCGGTCGTCTTTCCGGGCGGGGTAGGGGTCGTTCCGTGGATGGTTCCGGGCGGCGCGGAGATTGCGCTGGCGACCAGTGAACTGATGAAACAGTATGACGCGGCGGTTTGGGCGCATCATGGACTGTTTTGTTCCGGCCCGGATTTTGACACAACCTTCGGCTTGATGCACACCATTGAAAAAGCGGCGGATATTTATGTGCGGGTGCTTGCCGCCGGTCAGGGGACTGTACGGCAGACGATCACAGACGATGAACTGCGTGCCATCGCGCGGGATTTCGGCGTGACAATAAACGAAGAGTTCTTAGACTGACCCTGACGCTGTGTCAAGCGGCGGGTATTGATGTAAAAGAGAATGAAAAACAAGCCGCCCTCCGGTCAAAACCAGAGGGCGGTTTGTTATATAATTTTATTTGTTTATTATATCTATAATTATAAAATTATGTTGAAAAATATAGAAAGAATATGTATAATAAAATTATAAAAAAGTATTGTTTTCTTGAATTGTAATTCAATCACAATTTTTACGCTTTTCCGGAATGAATTTGGAACAGTTTAAACTGACTTTGGCGAACCTTTGATGGAAAGGATGAAGTGCCATGATGAAACGGTTGTGCTTGATGGTTGCCTGTGTCCTCTGTTTCGTGCTGCTCCCTTCCTGTACGGGAACGGAACTGTCCAGGGAGGAGACCCATAAGCTCTGTGAGGAATACGGGGAGCGGATTCAATGGCTGAAACGCGTGAGTGGTGCGCAGGATATGTTCCCACACTCTGTGAAGGAAACCAGAAGAATTCTTTCGGAGACAGGGGACAACGGCCGTGAAGCATGGTGCGTTGCAACGGTCATATCCACTGAACTTGATACAGGAGGGATTATAGACAGTGCCAATAAAGAAGTGACGTCTGTATGGATTACCTTTGAGGTGGATGAGGTGCTGTGGGGTGATATGTGCGTTCCGGGAGAACGGTTGATGACACGCAGCAGTTTCTTTCCCGACGACGAGGTAGAACAGCCGCAGGTGGGCGAACGGTATGTTGCGTTGTTTACCAATACCCACTATGCCGGTCATAACCAGATGCACGGTCGCTGGGCGTTTTACCTGACCGAAGACAACCGGCTGGTGAGCCCGTTCGGGTGCGCGGTCGAGGAAGAGCAGCAGCGCGCCGAGTTTGAGGCGCAGAACCCGGATGGCAGTTATACCCGCTATCCGGCAGTGGATTACACCGGAAAAACGCTGGAGCAGTTTTACAACGATGTGCTTCTGGGGGTTTAACGAAAGGGTGAAGTGCCATGATGAAACGGTTGTGCTTGATGGTTGCCTGTGTTCTCTGTTTCGTGCTGCTCCCTTCCTGCACGGGAACGGAACTGTCCAGGGAGGAGACCCATCAGCTCTGTGAGGAATACGGGGAACGAATTCGATGGTTGTGCCGCGTGAGCGGCAGTTATGATATGTACCCGCATTCTGTGAAAGAAACCAGAAGGATCCTTTCGGAGACAGGGGACAACGGCCGTGAAGCATGGTGCGTTGCAACGGTCATATCTACCAAACTTGAACCGAGGGGGATCCTTGACAGCTATAATAAAGAGGTAACATCCGTGCAAATCGTTTTGGAAGTGAACGATGTGCTGTGGGGGAGTATGTGTGCCCCGGGAGACTGGCTGACAACATACAGCAGCTTCTTTCCCGACGACGAGGTAGAACAGCCGCAGGTGGGCGAACGGTATGTTGCGTTGTTTACCAATACCCACTATGCCGGTCATAACCAGATGCACGGTCGCTGGGCGTTTTACCTGACCGAAGACAACCGGCTGGTGAGCCCGTTCGGGTGCGCGGTCGAGGAAGAGCAGCAGCGCGCCGAGTTTGAGGCGCAGAACCCGGATGGCAGTTATACCCGCTATCCGGCAGTGGATTACACCGGAAAAACGCTGGAGCAGTTTTACAATGATGTGCTTCTGGGCGTTTAAACACAGAACGGTTTTTTCACAAAAATAAAAGCGCCTGTAGGATATCCTACAGGCGCGATTTTCTTTTATCATCCCGGTTCTGAGAGGTGGCAAACCGTTCGATAAATTCCCGTCTTATGCTTTTACGCTCAATTTGCGTGCAAGCTGTGCTTTCTTACGGGATGCGGTATTTTTATGAAGCAAGCCTTTTGCGCAAGCCTGATCGACCTTTTTGATTGCGAGGCGAACAGCGGCTTCTTTGTCAGCGGCGTTGCTGGCAACTGCAGCGTCAGCTTTCTTCAAAACAGTTTTCAGGTTGGATTTCACTGCTTTGTTTCTCAGGGTCTTGGTTTTGATAACCTGAA
The DNA here is from genome assembly GCA_900552945.1 of uncultured Oscillospiraceae bacterium. Lineage (GTDB taxonomy): Bacteria > Bacillota > Clostridia > Oscillospirales > Ruminococcaceae > Metaruminococcus_A > Metaruminococcus_A gallistercoris. Next base: position 33,891 of record USBI01000007.1, on the reverse strand, counting down.
CTCTTTTTTTCGCAGATTTAATGTTTGGCATCTTTTTGCACCTCCTTCACATAAGCATATGGTTTTTGGAAAACAATATGCTTAGCAACTATGGAACACAGTCCGCCAAGGCGATGAAGCCTTAAGACACAAGCGATACTGTGACAGCATTTATTACAATACCATAAACCGCGGAAAAATGCAAGGCTTTTCTGCGTAATTATCAAGAAAAAATATGGGAGTGAGCGGATGCAGCAGCCAAGGACCGACCTCGCCGTAGAGCGGGTGGAACAGGTTTGTGAGGATACAAAAAAAGAACAGCTTGCCGGCGTTCGGCAGGAGGTGCGGAAAAAGGAGGGAGTCACCGTAACGGAAGTGGTCGTGGAAGATGGGCATGCCGCCCGGGTGCTCTCCAAGCCCGAGGGGACTTATGTGACCATTGACCTGACCCCGTTCCGGCAGGCAAGCATAAATGTGGAGGGAGAGCTTTCGGTCGTGGCAGAAGAACTGCGGCGGCTTTTGCCGGAAACAGGGTTGGTACTGGTTGCCGGTTTGGGAAACGAGCAGATCACCCCCGATGCGATCGGCCCGAAAACAGCCGGCGGAATCCTTGCGACCCGCCATATCATGCAGAGTGAGCACAAGGTGGAAGGGCTGCCGGAGCTCCGTTCGGTAGCGGTCGTCTCTCCCGGTGTTATGGGGCAGACGGGGATTGAAACAGCGGAGCTCATCCGTTCGGTGTGCAGGCAGGTTTCCCCGGCGGCGGTCATTGCGGTGGACGCCCTTGCTTCGGAAAGCATCGCCCGGCTGGGAACGACCGTGCAGCTGACCGATACCGGAATTTCCCCCGGCTCAGGCGTGCAGAATAAGCGTCAGACACTCAACGAACAAACATTAGGTGTTCCGGTCATTGCGGTGGGAATCCCAACGGTTGTGGATGCGGCTTCCATTGCTTCTTCGCAGGCCGATGAATCAGGCACGCCGCTTTCCGGCTGCATGGTGACTCCCAGAGAAATTGACGTGATTATTGATAAGGCGTCTTCTCTGCTGGCTCTCGCTATCAACAAGGCGCTTCAGCCCTCTCTTTCGATGGAAGAGATTATGGGGCTGACCGAATGAGCACGGTACGGTTCGTTTTGACGGGAAGTCATTTTTAAACGGCATTTTGCATAGGTTGAAAACGGTAACCTTTTTGTGTGTTGCTTGTTTTTGGAAACGGAGTGTGCAAAATGAATCAAAAGCCGAAACGAATCGCCAAACGTGTCTTTTCCATATTATGTCTGCTGGTGCTCAGCCCGTTTTTGTACAAAGGGGCCATCAACAGCCTGCCATATTTAAACGCGGCGGCCGGACAGCTTGCCGTCTGGTCGGCGGGAATTACCATGCCGGAAGGCGGAAAGGAATTGCTTCAGCAGGAAATCACAGAGGATGAATCGTTACGGGCCGAAGAGGAGGAACCGTCCGGAGAAGTGTCGCTTCCCGCTTCGGAATCGCCCGCGGTAACCGCGGGGACAGCCAGCGAAGAGGAACAAAGCGCTTCTTCCGAGCAAACCCCGGTGCGGCCGGATGATGCGGGCGACATCGTGCGGCGGCAGTATACCGGTTCCGCAAGCAGCACCCAGTTTCAGATTGACAACAACGCGTGGATCAAGAACCTGACAACGCATACCGAGGCGGAAATCCGGGAACAGATCGCGCAGGGACCGGCTTTCCAGATTGAGGATACCAGCGAGCCTCAGGTGCTGATCATGCATACCCATACCACGGAAGGTTATGAGGCGCAGAGTTTGGACTGGTACGATAAAAATTATAATTCCAGAACAACTGATAACGCATACAATGTCTGCCGGGTCGGCGACGAGATTGAAAAACAGTTAAAGGAAGCGGGCATCGGCGTGATCCACGACTGTACCCTGCACGATTATCCCACCTTTCCGGGATGTTATGACCGCTCCGCTGTTACGGTCCGGAATTACCTTGACCAGTATCCCAGCATCAAAGTTGTTTTGGATATTCACCGGGATGCGATCGAGCAACAGGACGGCACCCGTATCGCTCCGGTCGCGAACATCAACGGAAAAAACGCGGCGCAGGTCATGATCATTTCGGGCTGTGATGACGGAACTATGGGGTACCCGAACTACTTTCAAAACCTCAAGTTCGCCGCGGCCCTCCAAAGCCAAATGGAAGCGGATTACCCCGGGCTTGCCCGTCCGCTTCTGTTCGATTACCGAAAATACAACCAGCATTTGACGACCGGTTCCATCCTGCTGGAGATGGGCGGGCATGCCAACAGCTTGGAAGAAGCGGTTTACGCCGGTGAACTGGTTGGGAAGTCGCTTGCCAATCTTCTGAAAAAATTGTAAGGAGCTCAAAGAAAAAGGATGTGTCAAATTTGTTTTCAAAAATAGACCGGGAAAGTTTTCGCGCGGCAGTCCTGTCATTTTTTATCACCCTGTTTGTTCTAGGATTCGTGTGTGGCTGTGCGGCTGTGCTGTACAATACATCTTCTGTTTTATATGGAGCCGAAGCGGTTTCGATAAAGCGCGGAAACAATACCGTTGAGATGCAGTGGATGGACCGGACCATGACAGTCGGCCTTAAAGAAGCGGAACAGGAGTTATCCTCTTTGGCAGGATATGCGCCGCTTGTACCGGATGAACTGCGGGGCTTTTTACTGGCAGCAGGCGGTGTGCGGTGTGCGGCATACTGGTTTTGGCAGCAGGTGGCTGATTCTTTTCCGGAAGGCGTATTCGCCATTACAATTTTATAGGAACCGTTTGAGTACGACCCTCATAGGATATAAAAGAATATCCAATGGGGGTCGTTCCATGAGTATAGATAAAACTTATCTGGTCGCGGGAGGGGATATGCGCCAGCTTTATCTTGCCAAAACGCTGGCAAAACAGGGAAACCGTGTTTATATTGCCTGCTTTGAAGAAGCAAGCGAGCTTTCCCGGCAGCTGGTTCCGGTGGATCTGCAAATCGGATTCGAACAGCCGGTCGACTGTATTGTCCTTCCGCTTCCGGTAACCAATGACGGCGTTTATTTGAACACACCGCTTTCCCATAAGCAGGTGCTACTGGAGGATGTTTTAAAAGCTGCAGGACACAAAACGGTGGTGTTTGGCGGAAAGCTGGATGAATCGATTTACCAGTTATGCCGCGAGAAAGGCATTGCGGCGGTGGATTATCTCAAGCGGGAAGAAATGGCAGTGCTCAATGCGGTTCCCACAGCAGAAGGTGCGTTGGAACTGCTGATGCAGGAGCTGCCCACCACACTGTTCGGCACCCGCTGCCTTGTTACAGGCATGGGAAGAATATCGAAAGTGCTGATCCGTTACCTGACTGCGCTTCATGCGGATGTGACCGTAGCGGCGAGAAAATGCTCCGATCTGGCGTGGGCAAAGGTGTTCGGCTGCCGCGGGATACATACGAGCCGGATCGCCGAACACGCGGGGGAATTTGACTGCGTTGTCAATACGGTTCCCGCAAAGCTGTTTGATTACAGCGTTCTTTCCCGCCTTGATGAACACTGCGTCATTCTCGACCTTGCCTCCAAACCGGGCGGTGTGGATTTTGAACTGGCAAGGCAGCTCGGCGTGAAGGCGATATGGGCACTGTCGCTGCCCGGCAAGGTCGCGCCGGTCACATCCGGTGAAATCATATGCAGTACCATACAGAACATTCTGGCGGAGAGGGGAGAAGACTAATGGAAAAAAAGAAAGTCGGTTTTGCGCTGTGCGGCTCGTTTTGTACCTTTCGTCCGGTCATTGATCAGATGAAACAGTTAAGCGAAATTTATGATATAACACCGATCATGTCCTTCCATGCGGCAAATATGGATACCCGTTTCGGGCGTGCGCTGGATTTTGTGGAGGAATTGGAGCAGGTGTGTGGGCACCATGTGATTAAAAGCATACAGGAGGCGGAACCCATTGGGCCGAAAGAGATGTTCGACCTGCTTGTTGTTTCTCCCTGCACTGGTAATACCCTTGCGAAACTTGCCGCTTCCATTACCGATACACCGGTGACTATGGCGGTCAAATCCCACCTGCGCGGAGCAAAGCCGGTGCTCATCGGAGTTTCCACCAACGACGCGCTCAGCGGGAGTGCGAAAAACATCGGTCAGCTGATGAATATGAAGCATTTTTATTTTGTGCCGATGCGCCAGGATGATCCGGTAAAAAAGCCGAACTCGCTCGTGGCGCGCTTTGACCTTCTTGCTCCGGCAATGGAGGCGGCGATGGACGCAAAACAGATGCAGCCGTTGTTTTTGTCATGAGGAAAAAATGCACCGCAAAAGCGGTGCATTTTTTCTGGAAAGCTTTATGGCGTGATACAGCGGTTTGTCACATTCTACTGTCTTTTGGCATATTCTGCAATTGGGAAACATGATGTGGTTTCTCTGTGCGCTGTTTCGCGTGAAGCAGGACAAAACAGCGCACGCTATGCGGGTGGGATGAACCCGCCGTATCATTGAAAAGGAAGGGAGGAGTTTAAATGATTGGAAAAGGAATTGATGTTTCAAAATATCAGAAAAAAATCGACTGGGAAAAGGTCAAACAGGATGGGGTCGTGTTTGCCATCATCCGTGCGGGACACGGCCGGGAGCTTTCGCAAAAGGACCCGTACTTTGAACAGAATTACGATGGTGCCCGGGCAGCCGGGATTAAGGTCGGTGTTTATTGGTACTCCTATGCTGTGGACGCACAGGACGCTGCAAAAGAAGCTGCCGTTTGTTTGCAGGTTCTTGGTGACCGCACACTCGACCTTCCGGTTTATTACGATGTGGAAGAACAGTCTCAGGCCGATAAAGGCAAACAATTTGTTACTGAGCTGATTTTGACTTTTACAAAGGCAATCAAACAAGCGGGCCGTCAGGCGGGCGTGTACGCCAATACCAACTGGTTTACCAATTATATTGACCGCAGCAAGCTGGGCGACTTGAGTATCTGGAAAGCGGATTACCGGCAGAATTATGATAAGGCGATCCCCTGTGATATTCACCAGTTTACCTCAACCGGCTCTGTTAACGGAATCGCGGGAAATGTAGACGTCAACAATTGCTTTGTTGATTTCGGAGAAGTGCAGGAAGTCGTCGCGCAGCCGACTCCGGCCCCCACATTCGCCTGCGACGTGATTTACCGTGTGCGTACCAAAGCGCACGGCTGGCTGTCGGAGGTGAAAAACCTCACCGATTATGCGGGCTGGAAAGAAAGTCCGGTGACCGATGTTGCTGTGAAAGTGTCCGCGGGCGCTGTTAAATACAGGGTGCACGTAAAAGGCGGCAGCTGGCTGCCGTATGTGACCGGGTATGATGTGAACGACAGCAAGAACGGCTATGCGGGTAACGGCAAGCCGATTGACGCAGTGGAAATCACTTACACTATGCCGGATGGTGTAACACCTCTGAAAAAAGCGAAATACCGTGTTGCGCCGACCGGAAAAGATTATTACAGTTGGCAGTATAACAACGAAAAAGCAAACGGACAGGACGGTTATGCCGGACTGTTTGGGAAAGAGATCGGAAAACTGCAAATTATCATTGAATAGATGTTTTAGTACAAAGGGAGAAGACCTTCGGGGCTTTTCCCTTTTGCTGTTCTGCGTCCCCGTCTTTCGGAAGTAAGACGACTTGACAATTCCGGTGCTTTGGCGATATACTTAATTATAACATATTGAGTGCCCGCATACGGCGGGATAATAGGGAATTGGGTGAGAATCCCAAGCGATCCGGTCACTGTGTTCGGTCAAAAAGCTGCATGAAGCCATTGCAGAAATGTGAGAAGGCGCAGCTAAAATGAATGCCGTCAGTCAGGAAACCTGCTCAGTATATATGGTTGGTGTCTTCCGAGAAAAGTGATCCACGCCTGACAGAACAGATGCTTTGCCATTAATTTTCCGCCTTCATGCAAGGAAAATGATGGCTGTTGTGCGTATTGTGTGGAGCTGCCTTGGAAAAAGGCGGCTTTTTTTGTGCCCGGCGGAGCTGTTTTGGGAGATACCGGCAGTCAAACAGAAAGAGGGAAGAAAACATGAAACAGGCAAAAAAACTGCTGGCTGGGGTTCTGGCGTTTGCCATGCTGGGGCTCACCGCGTGCGGAAGTCAGACAACGACCGACACTTCGAATGACTCAAACGAATCAGGCGGCTCATCCGTTTCCGATTCCGGCGAGGGAAGCGGTAACTATCCGGTTACCATTACCACCCACAATTACGCAAAGGAAGAGGTGGAGATCACCTTTGAAAAAGCACCGGAACGGGTCATCTGCTACGAGCTCAATTCGCTGGAAAACATGATCGCTCTCGGGCTGGAGGACAAGATCATCCTCGCCATGGGCGTCAATGAAGACGAAGTGCTGAAAGAGTATCAGGACGGGCTTGAAAACATTCCGCGCATCCAGTCGGAATTTATTTCAAAAGAGGAAGCAATTTCTTTGGAACCGGACTTTATTCTCGCATGGTATTCCTCGTTCGGCGACGACCGTTTGGGCGATGTGGATTTCTGGCACGAGCGTGGGATCAACACCTACATGGCATACAACAGCGGCCTTGGCGATCAGTCGCTGCAAAACGAATACGATGATATTTTAAACCTCGGCAAAATTTTCGGTGTGGAAGACCGTGCCGAGGCGCTTGTGGAAGAGATGAAGCAGAAGGTGGCGGATGCCCAGGCATATGTCGAAGGCAAAGAGCCGGTCAATGTTGCCATTCTGGAGGATGAAGGCGATGTGTTCCGCGTTTACGGGGAAAACAGCATCGGCGGTGATATTGCCATGCAGGTCGGTGCAAATTTGGTGGCGAAAGACAAAAATGTGCGTTTGAGCACCGAAGACCTCATCAGCTTGAACCCGGAAATGATCTTCAGCGTCCACTTCGGGCCGAACAGCACCAGTTTGAATCCGGACAACTGTCTGGATGTGTTTGAAGGTCAGGTGTACCAGAATATTGACGCGGTGAAAAACAACAAGCTGTTCCCCACCGACCTGAGCCTGGTTTACTGCCCGGGTGTACGGGTCAGCAAGGCGCTGGACTTTTTCATTGAAAGCCTTTATCCGGACATGAAGTAAAATTCACAAAAAACTCCCTGCCGATGATTCGGCGGGGAGTTTGAGCAGTTTCAAGGAGTAGAATGTGAAAAAGACAAAAGGTGTTTCGAGTCTGCTGCAAACGCGAACGGCGTTTTTGGCAGCGCTCATCGTTCTAATTGCCGCGCTGGTACTGTCGGTGGTGTTTGCGGTTAATCTGGGAACGATGGATATTTCCGCTCTGGATATTTTTAAGGTCGTTTTATATAAACTGTTTGGGTTGGGCGACGCTTCCCAGTACGGCTCCGGCCCTGTCGCGGATGTGGTGTGGTTTGTCCGCCTGCCGCGCATTGTGTTGGCGATTGCGGTGGGCATGGGTCTTTCGGTGACCGGTGTGGTCATGCAGGCCATTGTCAAAAATCCGTTGGCGGACCCGTATATTCTAGGCGTTTCTTCGGGGGCGTCGCTTGGCGCTACTCTCGCGCTCATGCTGGGGGTTGGAACCGTGTTCGGCGGGAACTTTGTAGGAGTGACCGCTTTCCTCGGCGCGTTCGCCGTTTCGTTTGCCGTGCTTCTGCTTGCGGGTGCGGGAGGCCGCGCCAACACCACCAAACTGCTGCTCGCCGGCATGGCGCTCAGTGCGGTCTGTTCGGCGTTTTCCAATTTTGTGGTCTATGTGACAGACAACAAAGACGCGCTCAAGTCGGTTTCCTACTGGTTGATGGGCAGCCTTGCCGGTGCCGACTGGTCGGAGATCGCCGCCATCCTGCCGCTCATTCTCATCGGCACTGTCTTTTTTTGGACCCAGTGCCGCACCCTTAATCTTATGCTGTTGGGGGATGAGACCTCCGTCACGCTCGGGACCGATCTGCACCGCCGCAGGCAGATATATCTGCTGATATCGGCGGCTATGGTGGGATTTGTTGTGTATGCTTCCGGTATGATCGGATTTGTAGGGCTGGTGGTCCCGCATGCGGTGCGGATGCTGTTTGGAACCGATCACAAAAAGCTCATCCCGCTTTCGGCGTTGGTGGGTGCTGTTTTTCTCATCTGGGCGGATGTTCTGTGCCGGATCATCATTCAGGGCACAGAGCTTCCCATTGGCATTTTGACCTCGATGATCGGCGCTCCCTGCTTCATCTACCTGATGATACGCCGCCGTTATGGATTTGGAGGGAAAGACTGATGGAAATTACAACCAGTCAGCTCAAAGCCGCACTCGGCGGAGTGGAAATTTTAAAAGGCGTGGAGATAAGCCTCCGCGACGGGGAGTTCGTTGGCATCATCGGGCCGAACGGCAGCGGGAAAAGTACCCTGCTTAAATGCATCTATCGGGTGTTGAAGCCCACCTCCGGCGCTGTTTTTCTGGACGGCCGGGAACTTCAGAGCTATTCGGTTAAGGAATCCGCCCGGAAGTTGGCGGTCGTCGCACAGCATAACTATTATAACTTTGATTTTTCGGTCCGTGAGGTGGTGCTCATGGGGCGTTCCCCGCACAAGCGCGCGCTGGAGCGGGATAACGCAGAGGATTTTAAAATCGTAAACGATGCTTTAAATGAGGTCGGCATGCTGGAATTTGCCGAACGCAGTTTTTCCACCCTTTCAGGCGGGGAACAGCAGCGGGTGATACTGGCGCGGGCATTGGCTCAGAAAACGCCCTGCCTGGTGTTGGACGAGCCGACCAATCATTTGGACATCAAATACCAGCTTCAGCTTCTGGATATCGTCAAGCGGATGAATCTGACCGTGATTTCTGCTATTCATGACCTGAACATTGCCGCCATGTACTGCGACCGGTTGTTTGCGATGCAAAACGGGATAATCGTTGGTTGTGGAACGCCGGATGAGGTTCTGACACCCGCGTTTATTAAACAGGTATATGAGGTTGACGCCGAGATTGTTTGTGACAGCATGGGAATGCGGCACATTGTTTATTATCCGGCGCACCGGAAAGAGGAGAAAATGATATGAAAAAAATTGCGATTTTTTCCTGCCTTGACTCCAATCGGGTCTGTACCGGCGCCGCCTGTCTGCAGGCGCTTCATCAGCGCAGCCGCTCTTTTGCCCGTTATGAGGGGGAAGAGCTGGAACTGGTGGCATTCATGCGCTGCAACGGCTGTGGGAGCGACCCGCTTTCCGATCCCGGTATGCAGGAAAAGCTTGAACGGTTGCGCTCCATCGGCACGGATGTGGTGCATATTGGTATCTGTACCCAGAAGAAAACGTCGGGCGATGAAGCGACTCGCACAGAATGCCCGGCTATTACCAGAATCGCGCAGCAGTTGGAACAATATGGCATCACTGTGGTGCGCGGCACCCATTGAATGATTGTTTGCCGGAGTTTATGGCTCTTCGAAAATATGGTACGAAATCAAAACAGCGGTGGTAACAGGCGCCGCTGTTTTTGTTTTGAGGCGGATTTCGGATGGATTCTGGGTTCAGGTGTTCAAACGGTATCTTGTTTGTACAGGAAGCAGAGAGAACAGGCCGAAAAGTATTTTTTAAAAAGATTTTGTTTTCTCTGAAAAAGAAAAAGCCCGCCGTGTTCGGCGGGCTTTTGATCAAAACATATCTTATGCTTTGTTGACGGAACCAAACAGTTCCATTTTTTCTTTAACAGTCTCTTTGATCGCTTCAAAACCAGGAGCGAGAAGTTTACGCGGGTCAAATCCCTTGCCTTCCAGGTCTTTTCCGGCTTCAATGTATTTGCGGGTAGCAGCTGCAAAAGAAAGCTGGCATTCGGTGTTGACGTTGATCTTGGAAACGCCGAGAGAGATGGCTTTTTTGATCATATCTTCCGGAATGCCGGTACCGCCGTGCAGAACGAGCGGCATCTCGCCGGTGAGTTTCTGGATCTCAGCCAGAACGTCAAAGTTGAGGCCCTGCCAGTTTGCCGGATATTTTCCGTGGATGTTACCAATGCCCGCTGCGAGCATGGTTACGCCCAGGTCAGCAATCTGTTTGCATTCGTTCGGGTCAGCGACTTCACCTGCGCCGACAACGCTCTCGTGGGCTCGGAGATGTGTATAAGAGACAGCTTCTTCACCGCCGATGGAACCAACTTCTGCTTCCAAAGACATTCCTTTCTCTTTGGTGATGTTGATGAGCTCGGTGGTCTTCGCAATGTTTTCCTCAATCGGATAATGGGAACCGTCAAACATGATGGAAGAGAAACCGGCTTCGATGCATTTCATGCAGCCTTCGTAGCTGCCGTGGTCAAGATGCAGAGCGACCGGAACGGTGATGTTGAGTTCTTCCAGCATTCCGTTGACCATGCCGACAACGGTTTTGTATCCGGTCATGTATTTGCCAGCGCCTTCCGACACACCCAGAATAACAGGGGAATTTAACTCCTGTGCGGTGAGCAGGATCGCTTTGGTCCACTCCAGGTTGTTGATGTTGAACTGGCCGACAGCATATTTTCCGGCTTTTGCTTTTGTGAGCATTTCTTTTGCAGAAACTAACATATCGACATCCTCCTTGTTGTAATTTTTCAACAGTTCTATTATATACGATACAGGTCGTAAAAGCAAATCTTTTTGTAAAAAACAACCGGTTTTTACGGCTGCTGTCCGTTTGGCCGCGAGAGCTGCCCGCATCGGATGCTGTGAAACAGGTATTGCTGCGCCACACCCGGCGATGCGACAGCCGGAAACCCATCGGGATAGTATTCGGTGAGTACCCGTTTGATCCATACATCAACGGGAAACGCGTCCAGCCGGTGCAGTCCGTAGAGAAGAGCGCATTCCGCCACCTTCGGCCCCACGCCGGAAATGGTTTGAAGCGTTTTGCGCGCCTCATCAAGCGGGCATTCATACAGCGCGTTCAGGTCAATGGTTCCATCCGTCACTTTGCGCGCCGCGTCAATGACATATTTTGCCCGGAATCCGGCGCGCAGCCCGGCGAGCTGCTCGGGTTCGAGCGGCGCAAGAATTTCCGGCTTCGGAAAGGAAAAGCAACCCGGTTCGGCCTCGGTCCCGAACTGTTCACACAGCCGGCGCACAATGCCTTTGATGCGGGGAATGTTATTGTTCTGAGAAAGGATAAAGGAACACAACGCCTCCCATGGGTCCTGCCGCAGCAGGGTAATCCCTCCCGCGAATTTAACCGCCTGCGCCAGAATCGGGTCACTTTGGTAAGCGTTTTTAAGGCATGTGTAGTCGCCGTCCAAATCAAAATAGATTCTCCAGAAAGCAGTGTCCTTTTGTGAGCCGCATTCCAGATAAAGAACATCTCCTTTTTGATGGATCGTCTGCCGGTGCCCGTTAACCACACCGGTAAAGCGGTCCCCTTCCTGTTCCCACCGAAAACACTGGCCGCAGTTTAATGTTCCGTCCAGGGAAAAGCCGGGTGCGGAAAGTTCCAGTGCAAATTGCCTGCCAAGACAGCGGCTGTTTGATATATGTGATTGCATGAGTCCTCCGAATAGGTATAATCGTTTTACGGACGGTTTGCGTTTCACCGTCGGATCACCGCTTTGGGCGGTGTATTTTCAGCCATTATAGCACATAAAGGCTCATCGCAAAAGAAGGGAGCGGGAGGAAAAGAATTCCGGTTAATTTGCGAAAGTCAAGTCAGAGTGCTATACTAATATAGTAAAGTGTAATAAAAAAGAAGAAGAAAAGAAAGAAGAATGGGGTGTTTTGTTTGCGTGTGCAGGAATTGGCAAAACGCTATGCGACCTGTCTTGTTGGGTTATTTGTCATGGCGTTCGGGATCACGCTGATGGTCGATACCGGCCTGGGCGTTTCCCCTATTTCATCCGTGCCGTATGTGTTAAATCAGCAGTTTTCGTTTATTTCGCTCGGTATGTTTACGTTTTTGTGGAATGTGGTCTTGATTTTGGGCCAGATTCTTATTTTGCGGAAGGAGTTTAAGCCACTTGAGCTGCTGCAGCTTCCGCTTTCATTTTTGTTCGGCTGGTTTGTCGATATCTGCAAATGGCTTTTGAGCGGGATGGTTCTTTCTGAATACTGGATGAGTCTCATTGCGCTTCTGACCGGTTGTTTGGTTTTAGCGCTTGGGGCCTGTTTAACGGTTTTGTCGCAAACGGTGATGAATTCCGGTGAGGCGTTTGTCAATGCGGTGTCAAGAAAAACGGGAAAGGTATTCGGAAATATAAAAGTGGTTTTCGACGTTTCTCTGGTCGCCATTGCGGTGATTCTGTCACTTGTATTTTTCGGGAGAATCGAAGGGGTGCGTGAAGGTGCGGTGATCGCCGCGTTGGTTTCCGGTTTTATCATTCGTGCGCTCAGCCGGTGGATCGGGCCTTTGCTGAACCGATGGTACCATGCCGGCAGTATTTCGGTGCCGCTCGAGGAGCAGCCGGTGGGGCAGGAATCCTGATTATTCCGGTTTGAATGAGGGCGTCGGTAAAAACGATAAGGAGAATGAATTATGCAGGAACGCATTTATACGATTCCGATCAGTGAAGTGTTTGAACCAAAGTGTGGCTGCCCGATTTGCGCCATGCACGATATGCTGGAGACCCGTTGCGTCGATTATATCATGGGAGCGGCGATGATGGAGCCGGATGTGCGGATTGAGACCAATCGGCTCGGTTTTTGCAAGCAGCATTTTGACATGATGCACGCAAAGCAGAACCGCTTGTCGCTTGCGCTGATTCTGGAAACCCGTTTGGCGCAGATTCACGAGAATGTGTTTGATCGCAAGAAAAGCTACGGAAAAAAAGTGTCGCTTGAAACCGATACCTGTTATGTCTGCCAAAAGATTGACGGTGTCATGGACGGAATGATTGACAATGTGCTCAAACTGTTTGCATCGGACGCCGAGTTCAGACAGTTGTTTTCCGAACAGCCGGTCATCTGTCTTCCGCATTATGAAATGCTGGCCAAACGCGCCGCAGAGCGTTATAACCGGAAGAATCTTGCGCTGTTTATGAATGTGCTTACCCCGCTTTGCGAACGGTATCTTACCGAATTGACAAACGATGTGCACCACTTTACCACACGTTTTGATTATCGCTTCGGCGGTAAGGATGCTGAGTGGGGAAATTCAAAGGATTCCATTGAGCGAGCCATCTGGTTTTTGACCGGTCGAAAAGAGGGATAGTTCCCTCTTTTTTCATTACATGTCTTTCTATGTATATTTTGGTGCATAAGGTGCATATACTTTCCGTATCATGGATTTAACCTTTTTCCACAGAAGATTTTAAAAAGCCCCGTTTGTGTAAAAACGGGGCTTTTCCACTGTTTCCACAGAGTTTTCAACATAAATTCGCCCGGATTTCCACCAAAAACGAGTTTTTCCCCCTGTTTTGATTACAAAATGTATATTTTATCCACGCTCTGCCAATCATCTCTGTTGAAAACTCTGTGGAAACAGTGGAAAAATCCCATAACAGGGGGCTTCGGTTCAAATGTGGAAAGTGGGGAAGGAAATGGTGAAAGGCGTTCAGCAGAAAGTTGTTGAAATCAATAACCCGGAAAGCAGTTATTTTAACAAAGCGATTCTTTTTGTAAATCCCAAACAGGTTGCTGCCACAGAACAGGAATTAAACGAACAGGCCAAGCGGTTTGTCAACCAATATTTAAAGCATACAGCATTACCTGTGAAACCGGAGCGGCGGCGACGTATGCCGTGGAAAATTTTGGCGCAGGTGGGGTTTGGCGCTGTTGGAGGCCTTTTGGCGGGCGCGGCGCTGTTTTTGCGCTGACAGGAATTTCCGTCGCCATTGCTCGAAAAATATTTTATTTTGGCAGGATGTATGCTATAATAAGTCCTGAATATAGTTTGGCGGTTTCAAACGGCGAAAATACAAGCGCCGGGACCGTACGAAGGAACAAGGAAAATGCCCAAAGCCGGGCTGGTAAAGATATGCAGGATGAAACAAAAAAGAATTCAGTGAATGATGGCGGTGAGATCATCGTTGGAAGGAATGCTGTTCTGGAAGCGCTTTCCTCGGATGTGCAGTTAGACAAAATTTTTGTGGCGGATCACCGTTTTACTGGGAGCCTCAACCGTATTGTCGCAATGGCGAAGCAGAAAGGGCTGGTGGTAAAACAGGTCAGCGAACAGAAGTTGCGCTTTATGAGCGGTACAGACAGCCATCAGGGTGTGGTCGCTACGGCGAGCTGCGCGCGGTATGCTTCTGTGCAGGATATTCTGGCGCGCGCCAAAGAAAGCGGGCAGCCGCCGTTCATCATTCTGGCAGACGGCGTGGAGGACCCGCACAATCTGGGCGCGATCATCCGTACGGCGGAAGCGGCGGGAGCGCACGGGATTATCATCCCCAAGCGAAGAAGCGCTTCTCTGACGCCGATCGTGCAAAAGACATCAGCGGGTGCGGTCAATCATCTGCCTGTTGCCCGTGTGCCCAATCTACCGGCGGAAATGGACCGGCTCAAGCAGGAAGGCCTTTGGTTTTATGCTGCGGACATGAATGGTTCCAACTGGTGTGAGCAGGATTATTCCGGCGCCTGCGGGCTGGTGATTGGTTCGGAAGGCGAAGGGGTCAGCCGGCTGGTCATGGAAAAATGTGACTTTCGCGTCAGCTTGCCGATGCTCGGAAAGGTGACGTCACTCAACGCTTCTGTTGCGGGCGGGATTCTGATGTATGAAATCGCGCGGCAGCGGTTGGGATTGGGTCAGATCAAATAAAGCAAAGCGACAACACGCTGATGGAGGTCGTTATGAGCGAAAAAAAACAGTATTCAGTTGATGAAATATTGGCGGATTTGAAATCGTCCGGGAAAACCCAGCCGCGCCAGTCTGTTTCCAATACGGGGAAAACTTCCGCGGTGGATGTTGACCGTTTGATTGCGGATATTTTAAGCGAGAGAGCCGATGGGACAAGCAAGCCGGATGTGCAGCCGAAAACTTCCGATTCTTTTCGTTCGGCGGAACCAGAAGTTTCCAAGGTGCCGGCGGCTGAGACGGGGAAAGAGAAATTCCGCGTAACCATACCAGACCTGTCTGAAGAGGAACATGCGGAATCGCCGCAGGTTCCTGAACAACGGCCTGAGTCTGGAAGAGATATTTTCCGCACTGCTGAGACAAGGGAGCACGGTAGCCTTGCGGCGTCGTTTGCGGCAAAGCATCGTGCCGCAGAAGAACAAAAAGAGACTGCGGGTTCGGTCAAGTCGGAACCGATTCAAACGCCGCCGGTTGCGGCTGAAGAAAAGCCGGAGCCCCGGCAGTGTGTTTCCCGTACTCCGGAAACAAGGGAGCACAGCAGTCTTGCGACATCATTCGCGGCGAAGCGCCGTGCGGCAGAAGAACAGACGGAAAGAGGGCGTTCCCGCCAGAAGCAGGAGACAGCAAAAGGAAAGTTTGTTGTTAAAATCGATTATTCCAAAGAGCTGGAAAGTGAAGAAGATTCTTTGCCCGAAATTCAACAGCCCAGTTCTTCTACGGTAGACCTGCTGCGGGAGTCTCTTGCGGAAGAGATGCATGTGGAAGATGTGCAGCAGGAATCAGCCCCTGTGCAGGAACATCCGGATGAAACATCTCCTTCGCAGCCGGATGAGCTGGTATTTTCCCGTGATGCACAGCAGAGCGGTTTTGTGATTTCTGAAGCCGATGTTTCGTCAGAAGAGCCGGAAATCTCTGCTGAGAATGATATGCCGGAAGAGGAAGAAGTAAACACCATCTGGGATGATCTGGGTGAAGCATACGAAGAATCCGAAGCCCCTGAAGATTCTGCTCGGACCCGTTACATAGATCTTGGTGATGCCGCTTCGGCCGAACATGAGGCCGACAGTGAAGCGGACGAATACGATGAGTTGGACGAAGAAGAGGGTGAGGAAGGCGAAACTCCTGCAATCGAGTATCGTTCCCCGGAGGATGAGCGTGAGGTTTATCAGGAAATCCTCTCAACCCGCAGAAAACTTGCAATCGGCAGCATCGTGCTTGCTGTGCTGGGAGGAATCTCGCTTCTGCTGTCGTTAGGAGAAGCGTTGTTCCCGCAGCTTCTGCCGTCGTTCCTTCGTGCGGACGGGTCGCCGATTGTCTATCTGGCGGTGCACTTTGTCTTGCTGATTGGTTCCATGCTGGCATGTGCTTCCTCGGTAGGAGAAGGGCTTTTGTCCGCCATGCGGTTCCGTCCTAATCGGGACAGCATGATTTCAATTGCCGCTCTGTTTGCGCTCATTCAGACAGTTATCTGCTTTTTCCGGGTGGATTCTCTGACCAATCCTAGCGTGCATCTTTATACACTGGTTATCATAGGTTCGCTGTTTTGCGGAAATATCGTACGCTTCTTGGGAATGAACCGAATGATTTTAAACTTCCGTGTGGTTTCATCGCCTTATAAAAAGAGCGTCACCTTGTTGATCGATGACGAGGATGATGCGGTTAGCCTTACGCGTGGCGCGGTTGATGATCTTCCGGTTGTTGCGGTCCAGCGTTCGGTCGAGTTCGCGGAGGATTTTGTCGCTTATTCCACAGATGAAGACGTAAACGACGATGCGGCGAAATACTTGACTCCTCTGGGCCTTGCGTTTGCGCTGCTTCTTGGTTCGGTCTCTATGCTGATGACCAACAACCTGGATATCGCGCTCACAACGGCGGCAGCGGTTTTGTGCGTGTTCGCCCCATTTTCTTACCTGTTTTCCGTTTATTTCCCGCTTTCTCGTCTTGCCAAAAAGTACAGCCGGGTCGGCGGAGTGGTTCTGTCTTCCAGCGAGATGGAGGATTACAGTTATGTAAACGCCGTTGCCGTTACGGCGCACGACCTGTTCCCGGAAAACGCTGTGCGCTTGTTTGGAATCAAAACATTTGCCGGACAGCGGATCGATGAGGCGCTGATTGACGCCGCAAGTGTGATCAGTGCTTCCGGAAGCGTGCTGACCCATGTGTTTTCTCAGATTATCGGCGGAAATGAGAAGCTGCTTCGTCCGGTCGATTCGGTGATTTATGAAGACGGAATGGGGATTTCCGCGTGGGTAAACAACAAGCGGGTACTGATCGGCAGCCGTGAATTAATGATGAACCACGGCATCAGCGTTCCTTCCAAAGATTATGAAGACCGCTTTTTGAACGAAGGTCATGAACTGATTTACCTTTCCACATCGGGAGAACTTACCGCAGTGTTTTTGACAAAGTTCTTTGCTTCTCCTGAGGTTCGCACGGCGATTCACCGGTTGGGCGACCATGGAATCAGTTTGATTGTAAAATCGGTGGATGCTGTTATTACACAGGAAAAACTGGCTGAGATTTTTGATGAAGATCCCACCTGCTTTAAAATCATTCCGGCACGGCTTCATAATGTGTATGATGAATACGCCTCACCGGTTAAACGCAAAGCGAGTTCCGTAATCAGCAACGGTACCTTTGCGGCATTTGCGGGTTCCCTGTTGGGCGTTAGAGGATTGAAGGGCTCGATTACATTGGCGAGCATCTTGCAGTTTGCTTCCATTGCTTTGGGCGTTTTGCTGATTATCCTGCTCACCATTACATCAGGAATGAGTGAGATGAAAACCCTCTCACTGTTTGTGTTTGAACTGGTTTGGGTGCTTGCTACCTACCTGATCCCGCGTTTGAAGAATATGTAGAGCCTGTCAGAAAAACCGTATGCTTTTCGCATACGGTTTTTCTTTTTTTCATATGATTTGATTGAAAAAGGGCTCAATTTTGTTCAACCTGCTTAAAATTTGAAGTGATATTTGGTACAAAAACAAACCAAAATTCATTGCGAAAACTGTGCAAACGTGATATAATCCAATCATAAATTTCAACTTTTATATGTAATTCTTACAAAAGGGAGTGGTTGTATGAGCCGTTTCGGGGCGGACAGGATTAAAAACATAGCAATTGCCGGGCATGCGGGTTCCGGTAAAACCTCACTGGCAGAAGCTATGATGTTTAAAGCAGGCGCAATCGAGCGTCTTGGCAAAGTCGCGGATGGAAACACCGTGTGCGATTTTGATCCGGAGGAAATCAAACGGAAAGCTACATTATCCCTTTCGCTTGCGCAGTTTGCGTGCGGCGATGTGAAACTCAATCTTCTGGACACTCCCGGTCTGTTTGATTTTGCAAGCGGGCTTTATGAGGGAGTTGGCGCGGCAGACAGCGTACTGATTGCCGTTTCGGGTAAGTCCGGTGTTACAGTGGGAGCGAAAAAGGCCTATAAGCTTGCGAAAAAGCAGGGCAAAGCGACCATGATTTTTGTTGGGAAAATGGACAGCGAAAACGCTGATTTTTATAAAGTTCTTGAAAGTTTAAAAACAGAGTTCGGGCCTTCGGTTTGCCCGATTGTTGTTCCATATTCTTCCGGAAACGGAGTAGAATGTTACATTAATCTTCTGGAAATGCAGGCGTATAAATACGATGCGAAAGGCATCGCTTCGCCGGTTGATATGCCGGATACAGAGCATCGGTTGGATGGCCTGATCGCCGCGATCAGTGAAGCAATCGCGGAAACCGATGAAGATTTGTTCGAGAAGTTTTTCTCGGGCGAGCAATTTACTTATTTTGAGTTGATTACCGGCCTGCATAACGGAATCAAGAGCGGTGCTATCACCCCGGTATTGTGTGGAAGCGCACTTACTCTTGCCGGAATTGACACGCTGTTGGATGCAATTGCTAAAATGCTTCCTTCCGCTGCCGAGAGTGCAGGAAAGGAAGCCGCCTGTGAGGATTCCTTTATCAACATCGACTGTGATGAGGGTGCTCTTCTTAGCGCATATGTCTTCAAAACAGTGGCTGACCCGTTTGTTGGAAAAACTTCCTTTGTTAAGGTGATTTCCGGTGTTTTGACCCCTGAAACTCCTGTTGTGAACATGACGACCGGTCAGCCGGAAAAGCTGGGCAAGATGCTCAATCTTCGCGGCAAAAAGCAGGACGAAGTCAAGGAAGCTGTGGCGGGCGATATTGTTGCGTTGACCAAACTTACTGCGCTCACGGGTGATACCTTGTGTGATCCTAAGCGTAAAGTCTCCTTTGAAGCGGTTGAATTTCCTCGTCCGTGCTTCTCGCTTGCGGTCAAGGCTTCCGCAAACGGGGACGAAAGCAAGATCTCCGGCGGTATTCATCGTTTGCTGGAAGAGGATCCGACCCTTGGCTTTGTGCTCAATACCGAAACCCATCAGCAGGTGCTCAGCGGTCTTGGCGAGCAGCATCTGGATGTTACGAAAGCGAAGCTGAAAAACAAATTTGGCGTTGAAGTGGATCTGGAACCACCGGTCATCGCTTACCGTGAGACGATCCGTAAAAAGGTAAAAGCGGAAGGCAAGCACAAAAAGCAGACCGGCGGTCATGGTCAGTACGGTCATGTTGTGATCGAATTTGAGCCATGGGATTGTGACGATCTTGTGTTTGAGGAAAATGTTTTCGGCGGTTCTGTGCCGAAGGGGTACTTCCCGGCGGTTGAAAAGGGTTTGCGGGACAGTGTGCTGAAAGGTGTTCTCGCGGGCTACCCTGTGGTTGGAGTGAAAGCGACCCTGCTGGACGGCTCCTATCACCCGGTCGATTCTTCCGAAATGGCGTTTAAAACAGCTGCGAACCTCGCTTACAAAGAAGGAATGACGCAGGCTTCCCCGATTCTTTTGGAGCCAATTGGTATGCTGAAAGCCATTGTGCCGGACGATAAAACAGGCGACCTGATGGGTGAGCTTAACAAACGGCGCGGACGGGTGCTTGGCATGAATCCGGATGAGCCGGGCTACACGCAGATCGAAGCCAATGTACCGATGGCGGAGATGCAGGATTTCGCCAATGTTCTGCGGCAGATGACGCAGGGCGATGGTAGTTTCACACTTGATTTTGAGCGGTATGAGCCTCTTCCGGAACAGTTTCAGGCCGCTGTGATTCAGAACGCCGCGAAATAGCCTGTTTCACATTTTAGTACTGTTTTTATGCACAGGAACATATACTTTACCATCTGTTCGTGAGTTTAGGGGGTAATGTACTATGTTCCTGTGTTCTGTTCGTATGTCGAAAATCAAGCTGTTCATCATATTTTTGGTGATTCTGGCAATCGGCATTGTTTCCGTGTTCGTTCTTTCGTCCATGCATTCCGGGGATCAGGCGCCGGGGCAGATGCCTGCGGAAGAAATGATGATGGTGGAGACAAATGAACAGAGGGTCGCATTTCTGGAGTATTTTGGCTGGAAGGTGATTGAAGAGCCGACCGATGCGTGCGAAGTGTTGATCCCGAATGAATTTGACGATGTTTTTACCAATTATAATAAGATTCAGTTGGATCAGGGACTGGACCTTAGCAATTGCAAAGGGCAGACAGCAATCCGCTATACCTATCTTGTCACAAATTATCCGGATGGTTCGGCCAATGTTTATGCTCATATATTGGTAATAGAAAACCGTGTTGTGGGAGGAGATGTATCCTCCAGCGAACTGGATGGATTTATGCACGGCTTCTTGATGCCGTAAAGAGTTGCAATCCCATTCTTGTTCCGTTACAATAGAACAAGCAGGCTTGCCGGACCGGCAGGCCTTTTTAATTTATCGCGTTGAATTGGTTCGCTTTTTCGCAATGAAACGGCAGAGAAAAGGCAAAAGGCGGTTACAGGAGGGCCACATATGAGATTGGATCGTTTTTTATCCGGTCAGAATGTCGCAAGCCGGAAACAAATCAAGGAGTTGGTGCGGGCGGGGCTCGTTTCGGTGAACGGTAAAGTGGCTAGCGATCCGTCTGTTAATATAAAGGAAGCATCTGATTGTGTTTCTGTACGGGGAGAAGAGATCGTATATAAAAAGTATCTGTATGTAATGCTCAATAAGCCCAAAGGAGTTATCTGTGCGACGGATGACAAACGGCATCAAACTGTGCTTGACCTGCTTCCTGAATCGCTCAAGCGTAAAAATATGTTTCCCGCCGGTCGGCTGGATATTGACACCGAAGGCTTTGTACTGTTGACCGATGACGGCGATTTTGCCCACCGGATGCTTTCGCCGAAACATCATGTTCCCAAAACCTATCACGCGGTGTTAGCGCATCCGATTGCGCCGGAGGAGATCCGCCGATATTGTGACGGGATTGTCCTGAAGGACGGCACAAAGTGTCTTCCGGCTCAGCTTCGGGTTCTGGAGGACGGAGAACATCCGCTCGTGAGCACGGTGTTATATGAGGGGAAATTTCACCAGGTAAAGCGGATGTTCGAAGCGGTTGACAATCATGTAGAAGCATTAAGGCGGGTCAGCATCGGCGGCCTTTCACTCGACCCTGAGCTGGCTCCGGGCCAGGCTCGTGAAATATTGCACAAAGAATGCGAACTGATTTTGGGCACAAATTTGCCGGAAAATGAATAAATTTTTACTGAAAAAATAATTTTAGTAAAATTCCATAAACAGCTTTTTGAATCTTTGGCTAATAACCTTATTGCTTTTTATAGGCCTGATTTGTTATAGTATAAGTACAAAAGTTGCTTACAATGAATTAGGAGGTACATAGAAGATGGCAAACTTATCGTTACGTAATATTCAGAAAGTATACGCGGGCGGCGTTCAGGCTGTTACCGATTTTAACTTGGAAATCGAAGATAAAGAATTCCTTGTTCTGGTTGGTCCTTCCGGTTGTGGTAAATCCACCACACTGCGTATGATTGCAGGTCTTGAAGAGATCACCGGCGGTCAGCTCTACATTGGCGAGACCCTGATGAACGACGTTTCTCCGAAAGACCGCGATATCGCAATGGTTTTCCAGAACTATGCACTTTATCCGCATATGACCGTATTTGACAACATGGCTTTCGGTTTGAAACTCCGTAAAACTCCGAAAGATGAGATCAAACGTCGTGTTGAAGAAGCGGCTCGCATTCTTGATATCACCCATCTGCTTGATCGTAAACCGAAGGCTCTTTCCGGTGGTCAGCGTCAGCGTGTTGCGCTTGGTCGTGCAATCGTTCGTGACCCGAAGGTATTCCTTCTTGACGAGCCTCTTTCCAACTTGGATGCGAAACTCCGTGCTCAGATGCGTACCGAGCTCACCAAACTTCATTATCGTCTTGGTACTACCTTTATTTACGTTACTCATGACCAGACCGAAGCTATGACCATGGCTGACCGTATCGTTGTTATGAAAGACGGTTTCATTCAGCAGGTTGATACTCCGCAGAACCTGTATGACAACCCGTGCAACCTCTTCGTTGCTGGATTCATTGGTTCTCCGCAGATGAACTTTGTTAACGCAACTCTTGTTGAAGAGGGCGGAAAAGTTTACTTCACCTTTGGCCAGTACAAGATTCCGCTTCCGGCTGCAAAAGCTGATAACGAAGCTGTTCGTGCTGCAGTTGGTAAAGAAGTAATCATTGGTATTCGTCCGGAAAGCATTCACAACGAAGAGATGTATCTCTCCACCATGACCGATGGCGTTGTTGAAGCAAGCGTTGACGTTGCTGAGCTGATGGGCGCTGAGACCTACTTGTACCTCACCTGTGAAGAAAACAACATCGTTGCTCGTGTTACCCGTTCCAATGCTCGTCCGGGCGACAAGATCAAAGTTGCGATCGATTTGAATCGTATCCACATCTTTGATAAAGAAACCGAGCAGGTTATCTGCAACTGATTGTTCTATTAAAAAACGCTGTACATATGTACAGCGTTTTTTTTATGGGAAAAATTAACTGCTTTTGTTCATTTTTGCTTAACATTTTATCGACAACAATATGTTACAATTTGTAATAAGCTTTGGTCGAGAACTGTCATTTTGGGCGATTGCAAGCAGAAAAGCATAAAATGTACAAAAAAGCCCTCGTAATATGTTGCAAATTGTGAAAAAGTTATGTAAAATAGTTTATGAATGTAAATTTTGAATGTAAGAGGGGATTTGTTATGTCGAACCGGTTGTTCCAAGGCATTGTTCACCAGATGAGAGACACGATTGATCGTGTGATTGGTGTTGTGGATGATCAGGCTACCGTCATTGCTTGCAGTGAACTTTCCAGAATCGGTATTACCAATGAATATATTTCTTTGGATACTGCGGAAAGCCATGATGTTTTCGTTCGTGACGGATATACATATAAACCGTTCGGCTCACACATTAAGCCGGATTATGCGGTTTTTGTAGAGGGATCGGATGAAGCTGCGTCGAAATATGCCCAGATTTTGGCAGTGACTCTTTCCAGCATCAAGCAGTATTATGATGAGAAATACGACCGCAATAACTTTATTAAAAATGTTGTTTTGGATAATATTCTTCCGGGCGATATTTACGTAAAGGCACGTGAACTCCATTTTAACACAGATGTGAGCCGTGTTGCGCTGCTTATTCGGATTACTTCTTCTCATGATGTATCTGCTTACGATGTGATTCAGAACCTTTTCCCGGACAAGCAGAAGGACTTTGTTTTCAACATCAGTGAGACAGAGATTGTTCTGATTAAAGAGATCAAACCTACTATTGAATCCAAAGACCTTGAAAAGCTAGCGTGCTCGATTGTGGATACCCTGTCCAGCGAGTTTTATACCAAAGCGGTTGTGGGAATCGGTACTCCGGTAGTCGGCGTGAAAGATCTTGCGCATTCTTTCAAGGAAGCGCAGATTGCGTTGGAGGTTGGAAAGGTATTTGATACGGACAAAGCGATTGTAAGCTATGACAATCTTGGCATTGCGCGGTTGATTTATCAGCTTCCGACAACATTGTGTGAAACGTTTTTAAAAGAAGTGTTTAAACGTGGTTCCATTGAATCGCTGGATTATGAAACGTTATTTACCATTCAGAAATTCTTTGAAAACAACCTGAACGTTTCTGAAACTTCGAGAAAATTGTTCGTTCACCGGAATACGCTGGTTTATCGTCTGGAAAAGATCAAGAAATTGACCGGCCTTGATCTGCGCGAGTTCGATCATGCGATCATTTTCAAAATTGCATTGATGGTCAAAAAATATTTGACGTCAAATCCGGTCAAATTCTAACCGGATCGTTAAAAACGCGGATTTGGACCAACTGGAATGAGAAACTTTGAATTGTGGTGCAGTAGTTTATGATTAATTTTAAAGATGTGTCTTTTGCATACGGAAAAAATCCCCCTGTGCTGAAGAACATAAACCTGAATATTGCGGCTGGCGAATTTGCCTTTATTGTAGGATCTTCGGGTGCCGGTAAAAGCTCCCTGTTTCGCTTGATCCTGCGTGAGACATTGCCAACCAAAGGAACGGTTACGGTAAATGGTTATGATCTGCGAAAGATCAAAAAACGTGAGATCCCGAAATTCCGCCGTTCCATTGGTGTGGTTTTTCAGGATTTCCGTTTGATTCCCACAATGAACGTGTTTGATAACGTTGCGTTCAGCCTGCGTGTGACCGATGCGTCCCGTCGGTATATCCGTAATCAGGTTCCATATGTGCTTGATTTGATGGGACTTGTAGATAAAGCGAAAAAGTTTCCGACAGAATTGTCCGGTGGTGAACAGCAGAGGGTTGCTCTGGCGCGTGCGTTGATTAATGATCCGCCGCTGATCATTGCAGATGAGCCGACCGGAAACATTGACCCGGAGCTTTCTTATGAGATTGTTGAACTTTTAAGAGAGATTAATAAATGTGGGACAACCATCGTCATGGTCACTCATGAACATGACCTTGTTCGTTATTTTGGCGGGCGTACCATTACCATTGAAAATGGAACGATTGTATACGATGATTATATAGGAGGAACCGATGAAAGCCAGCAGCTTCAAATATCTCGTTAAAGAAGGCGGAAAAAATGTCTGGCTGAACCGGTTGATGTCGTTCGCTTCCATTGGGGTGTTGACGACCTGTTTGCTGCTGATCGGTTTTTCCTGGCTTTTATCTGCGAATATCGCCAGTATGATTGTCAGATGTGTATAAGAGACAGTTATATCGGCGATCAGAACGAAGTCGTTATGTTTATTAAAGACGATGTTTCGGAAGAGGACGTTGCGGCAAATCTTCAAACGCTTCAGAATGATTCGCGTCTGTTTGATGTGACCTATGTTTCCAAAGAGCAGGCGATGGAAGAGCTCAGTGAAACCATGGAAGACAGCGCCGCTTTGTTGGAGGGCCTGGAAGGGGACGAGAACCCTCTGCCGCGTTCATATCGTTTTCGGATTGTGGATTTGGAGGATACGTCAGAGATCGTTTCTGAGTTTTCACAAAATCCAATTACCGAGCAGATTAACGCGCCTACCGATGTTGCGGATACGATTACTAATATACGCGACATGATCAATCTGTTTGCAATGATTATTATTATTGCGCTTGTGATTGTTTCTTTGGTTATCATTTCCAATACCATCCGCGCGACTGTGTTCAGCCGCCGGAAAGAGATCAACATTATGAAATATGTTGGCGCAACCAATAATTTTATCCGCATCCCGTTTTTTGTGGAAGGAATTTTCATTGGATTGATTTCAGCGGCAATCGCGTTCCTTTTGATTTGGGGAATCTATTTCCTCCTGTTTAGCTTGATGGCGGATTACGCTTCCAGTTGGCTCAACGATTTGATGGCAAGCATCATCCCGTTTGAGCAGATTGCGGGAGAACTGCTTGGCGGATTTGTACTGGCTGGTGTCGTTGTTGGTGCAGTCGGATGTACGTTTAGTGTTCGCAATCATTTAAAAGTCTGAGAAAGGGTTGAGGCGGTTTTTATGATACGGAAAAAGCAGTTAGTAAAAACAGTGGCGTTTTTGCTTTTTTGTGTGTTTGCGTTTGCTTGTGTGATTCAGACGCCTCAACAGCAGGCTCTTGCAATGACGGAAGAAGAATACCAGCAACAGAAGGATGAGTTGGCCCAAAAAGAGGCTGAGTTAGAGAAGCAGAAAGAGCAGATCGACGCGGACCTGGATAAAGCAAGAAACGACGTTGCAAACGAACAGGCTTACCAGACTCAGCTCAGTTATCAGATTCAGAATATTCAGGATCAGATTTCGGTTTTAGACAGCCGCATCTCTCTTTTAGAAGCTGATATTGAGACTAAAAATCAGGAAATTGAGCAGGCGCAGAAGGATATTGATGAGAACAAAGAGCTTCTCAAAAAGCGCCTTCGCGCTATGTATATGACAGATGATTCTACCATTCTCAGCGTTCTGTTCGGTAGTTCTTCGTTTGCAGAGTTTTTGACTGTGAACGAAACAGTTCAGAAGGTTGCAGAGCATGATGACCAGCTCATCAAGGATCTGACCGCAAAGATGGAACAGATCCAGGCCGATAAGCAAGCAATCGAGGAATCCAAAGCACAGGTAGAGGCAGACAAAGCTTCTATTGCTGAGAAAAACAATGAATTGCAGGTAGCAATGTCCGAGTCGAATGACCGGCTTTATAATCTGCAGGGTACAGAAGAAGAGATCAGTGCGGAACGCGACCGTATCATTGCGGCGCAGGAACAGGCCGACCGTGAAATGGAAGAACTCATTCGGCAGTATCAAGCACAGAACCCGGATAGTGAGCTCTCACCGGGCGGCTGGCTGTGGCCGGTTTCCGGTTATACGAATATTTCGGACGGCTATGGGTGGCGTGATCTTTACGGCAAACAGCAATTCCATAAAGGAATTGACATTCCGGCTGCATATGGTCATCCGGTCCGAGCTTCTAAGAGCGGTACGGTGATTCGCGCAAACTGGAGTTCGTCTTACGGCAATGTTGTAATCATTGACCACGGCGGCGGATATTCCACTCTTTATGCGCATAATTCATCCTTGAATGTGGTGGCTAGGCAGCATGTGGAACAGGGGGATACCATTGCGTTTATCGGTTCAACCGGTGACTCATATGGAAATCACTGTCACTTTGAAGTACGTGTCAACGGCGTTACGGATAATCCGTTGAATTATGTGAGCCGCTGACAGCGCACAGAAAGAAACAGCAATTGGAGGAGCGGTGAATGAATCGAAAAATTTCCCTGGGAGCTGCGATCAGCTTCATGGCTGTAATTGCGGCAATCACTTTTACGATTACGATGATTATTACCCTGAACATGTTCAATGATAAGGTATTCAACGTAAAAGAACGGGAAGAATTGTATAAAAAGATTTCGGAAGTGGAGCATCTCATCCGTCAGAATTATGTTGGCGAAATTGATGAAACGCGGTTGTTGAATAGCGTTTCAGATGGTTTTGCGGACGGTATCGATGACCCATATGCTACGTATTACGATGCGGAAACATACAATCGGCTGGTTGCCATTGAAAAAGGAAAACTGGTTGGGATTGGGGCTGCTTTATCCCGTGACGACAGTGGCTATTTGCGTATCAGTGAGGTGTATGAAGGTTCTCCGGCAGAATCTGCCGAAATTCAGGAAAACGATCTTCTGATCGCTATTGAGGGAGAAGATGTTCAGACTGTTGAGTATGAGGATGCGCTGAATAAGCTAATGGGTGAAGCTGGAACAAGTGTGAACATTACGGTGCGCCGGGACAGTGTCGACATGGATATAAGCGTTCTGCTCAAAAATTTTGAAATTCCTTTGGTTACAATGGATGTTTCCAATGGTAATGCATACATTCGAATTAAGGATTTTTCAGATTCTGCGGTCGAACAGTTCCGCCGGATCATCAGCAGCGTTGCAGCGGATGAAACGATTACCGGCATTGTGTTTGATGTGCGTGGGGTCAACAGCGGTACTTTGGAAAATGCCTGTGAAATGCTTGATCTTCTCCTGCCTGCCGGTGATATTGCTTCAATTACCAAAAACGACGGAACAAGCGAAGTGCTCAAGTATTCTGACGCGAATGAACTGAATCTTCCTATGGTTACGCTTGTAAACGGTAAAACCCAGTTTGCGGCGGAGTTGTTTGCGGCTGACTTAAGGGACTACAACAAATCCAAGCTGGTAGGTACAACAACCTATGGTCAGGGCGTTGTGCCGGAAGCTTATCAGCTCAAGGACGGAAGCTGTTTGGTATTGAGCAGCGCTTACTTTAATTCTGCTGTCAGCGAAAACTTTAACGGTACCGGTCTTGTACCGGACTATGAAGTCACTTTTTCTGCGGAAGATGAAAAGCTGTTCAGTTACGATCAGCTCGAATTGTCAGCGGATGAACAGTATATCAAAGCACTGGAAGTTCTCGATTCGGTAAAATAAGTTCTTACAAACATCCTGTCTGCATATGATTGACCTGTAAATCAGGTTCCAAATCATATGAGGCAGGGTGTTTTTATGTTTTGCATCATTACGGGAGAAAAAGGAAAAGAATATCGTTCAGGTGCTGTGTTCCGAAAAGGATTTTCGGTTGATGTCCAAACAATTAAAACCAGCCGGGGTGGCAGAATTGATGTCCCGGTTGTTCATTTAAAGTCTGGGCGGATTAAAATCAAAAAACTGCATGAGGTTTTAAGGGGAAGCGCTGAAAATGCTGTTATGGAGCAGGGGCTTTGCCTTCCGGATGAATGGGGAATTCGTCCTGTTGACACGCAGCGAATTTCGTATCTCTACTTGAAAAGCGCTGTTGAGTTTTGGCTTTCTTCATCCAACATTCCGTTGCGTGACCGCACGGCTACATTAATTGATCTGCGCGGCGTTTATTTGGATTTGGCAAATATTATGGCAAAACATTGTGCGCTGTTAAAAATTGTGACGCTTCGGAAACAGGAGTACACATTGCTTGCCGAAGAAATTACGTCAGACTATGGCGGTGTTTTACAGATCACCGACGTATTGAGCCGCCCGAACGACGGAATGATGCTGGTTTCCCCGAAAGGGTTTGGCGTGGATATGGGCGGACAGCTTATCGTGCCAGTTGTAACACTGGAACCTGATCAGTTTCGAAACGCCCGGGTATTGCATGGGTTTTCGCAGAGCAAATTGGAATGCTATAACGATATATTCCCTGATTCGATTGACTCGCTTCAGTTTGCGGCCGCATTGGAACGATTCATTTTTCCCGCGGAATCCCGCTGCTTTTTGCCGGATCAATGCCGTTTGGATAATCGGCCGGTTACGTTGCAAAATATTCTGGAAACGGAATTCTCACTTGACAGCCGCCCCGGTTTTTAATATAATTATTTTTGTGTATTGTCCAAAGGTTTCCGTCTTTGCCGGGAACTTTTGTTTTTAAGGAGGAATTTTACATGTCTGCAAAACAGGTTGTACTGACTGTTGATGGCTTGAAACGCTTAGAGCAGGAGCTTGAGGAATTAAAAACGGTAAAACGCAAAGATGTTGCTGAGAAAATTAAGGTTGCGCTTTCTTTTGGCGACCTTTCCGAAAATAGTGAATATGATGAAGCAAAAAACGAGCAGGCAATGGTAGAAGCCCGCATTGTTCAGCTGGAAGCCATCTTGAAAAACGCTAAGGTGCTTGGCGATGAAGAAGTGGATCGTGATGTTGTGAACCTCGGTTCGAAAGTCAAGATCCGTGATGTTGAGTTCGACGAGATTATGGAGTACCATCTGGTCGGTTCTACGGAAGCGGACCCGATGAATGGTAAAATTTCGGATGAATCTCCGGTTGGAAAGGCCATTCTCGGTCACCGTGTTGGCGAAATCGTTCAGGCGGAAGCGCCGTCTGGAATGGTGGATTACGAGATTCTGGAAATCCAGCATCACTGATTTTTCAAAAGGGCCTTTGCGCCCTTTGTTTCTTTACATTTTTTGAAAGAAATAGACATATTTTTATGAAATAATAAATTGCAAAGGGACAGGCATACTGGCTTTCCCTACAGGAGGATTTTTAAAATGAGCGAACTGGTAAACGAGGCTGCTGCGCAGGAAGAATTGCATGAGCAGCGCCGTGTGCGCCGCGAAAAGCTTGCCGAATTACAAGCTGCAGGACATGATCCGTTTCAGATTACGACCTATGACGTTACACATACCGCGAAGCAGATCCGCGATCATTATGATGAACTGGAAGGCAAAGAGGTTTCTCTTGCCGGACGTATGATGAGCCGCCGTAAGATGGGCAAAGCCAGCTTTATTGATCTGCGCGATCATACCGACCGCATTCAGTCTTATGTACGCGTTGATAATGTGGGGGAAGAAAGCTACGCTTCCTTTAAAAAATGGGATATTGGCGATATTATCGGTTTGAAGGGAACGGTATTCAAAACCAAAAGCGGGGAAATTTCCATCCACGCGACCGAAATTGTCCTCCTTTCTAAAGCCTTGCTGCCGCTTCCGGAAAAATTTCATGGCTTGACCGATACAGAAACCCGTTATCGGCAGCGGTACGTTGACCTTATCGTGAATCCGGAAGTACGGGATACATTTGTAAAACGTTCTCTCATTATTCGCGAGATTCGTAATTACCTGGATCAGGAAAAATTCCTTGAAGTGGAAACACCGGTGCTTCACACCATTGCCGGTGGTGCGGCTGCGCGTCCGTTTATCACCCATCACAATGCGCTGGATATTGACATGTATATGCGCATTGCGCTGGAACTTCATTTGAAACGCCTTATCGTTGGCGGCTTTGACCGCGTTTATGAGATTGGCCGTGTGTTCCGCAATGAGGGAATCGACACCCGTCATAACCCGGAGTTTACTTTGTTGGAGCTTTATCAGGCATATACCGATTTTAACGGCATGATGGATCTCACCGAAAACCTCATCCGCCATGTTGCGAAAACCGTTTTAGGTAGTGGTGTCATTCAATATGGCGATGTTACGATTGACTTGGAAAAGCCGTTTGAGCGTTTAAGCATGAAGGACGCTGTTAAAAAGTATGCCGGCGTCGATTTCGGCGAAATTTCCACTTTGGAAGAAGCGCGTGCGGTTGCGAAAGAACACCATGTGGATTATGAAGAGCATCACCTCAAGGGTGATATTTTGAACCTTTTCTTTGAAGCATTCTGTGAGGACAAGCTCATTCAGCCTACATTCATTACGGAACATCCGGTTGAAATTTCTCCGCTTGCAAAACGGAAACCGAGCGATCCGGATTATACAGAGCGGTTTGAACTGTTCATTGTAGGACGTGAGCACGCAAACGCATTCTCCGAACTCAATGACCCGATTGACCAGCGTGCGCGGTTTGAGCATCAGATGGAACTCCGCGCGGCAGGTGATGACGAAGCCAGCGAAACCGATGAGGATTTCCTCACTGCGTTGGAGTATGGCATGCCTCCGACAGGCGGCCTTGGTATTGGTGTTGACCGTCTGGTCATGCTGCTTACCAACAGTGCTTCCATTCGTGACGTTTTGCTTTTCCCCACAATGAAACCCTTGAATGGTGTAAAGGACGAAATTGGTGTAAACAAAACCGAGTCCGAAGCGCCGAAAGCCGAGCCGGAAAAGATTGATTTCTCCAAAGTAGAGATCGAGCCTTTGTTCAAGGATTTCGTGGATTTTGAGACTTTCTCCAAGTCTGATTTCCGGGCAGTCAAGGTACTTGCCTGCGAAGCAGTACCGAAGTCCAAGAAACTGCTCAAATTCACGCTGGACGATGGAACAGGCGCAGAACGCACGATTTTAAGCGGTATTCACTCCTATTACGAGCCGGAGGAACTGGTCGGAAAGACCTGTATCGCTATTACCAATCTGCCGCCAAGACCGATGATGGGTATCGACTCCTGCGGTATGCTGATCAGTGCGGTACACCACGAGGAAGGCGAAGAAAAGCTTCATCTTCTGATGGTAGATGACCACATTCCGGCGGGCGCAAAGCTCTACTAAAACGAGATGTACTTCATTTTCCGAAAACCTCGGATTTTACACAAATACACCAATTTTACACCAATCGGTGCTAAAATCGGTGCAGCGACAAAAAAATCGCATAATTTTGATTTCACACCGCCCCTGAGAAGTTATAGCTTCTCAGGGGCTTCTGTATTTTCTCATAGTTTTTACTCGCCTCGTCGCAAACTATACCAATCTACGCTTTCCAAATATAATGAAGCTAATCGCAGAGGAAGGAGAGGATTGAGTATGAGCAATATTTTATCAGAGGTACACCCTGAGCTTGTTGCAGAATGGTCGGATAAAAACCTGCCGCTTACACCGGATAGAATTACATACGGCTCAAACAAAGTCGTTTGGTGGAAAGGCGCTTGCGGTCACGAATGGCAGACAAGTGTTAAAGCTCGTTCAAACGGCGAAAACTGCCCAATCTGCTCAGGCGCAAGAGTGATAGAGGGTATCAATGATCTGGCAACGCTGAAGCCGGAGCTGGCTGATGAATGGTCGAGTAAGAATGATCCGCTGAAACCGACAATGGTAACGACAGGCTCACACAAGAAAGTGATTTGGCAGGATAAATATGGTCACGAATGGACAGCAACGGTTAAGAGCAGGGCGTTAAACGGCACAGGCTGTCCGTATTGCTCCCATAATAAAATCTTAGTAGGATTCAATGACCTTGCCTCACAGCGCCCTCAAATCGCTTCTGAGTGGTCTGAGAGAAATTACCCACTAAAGCCTGATATGGTTACGGTCTTTGCAAATCGGAAGGTATGGTGGCGGTGCAGCAAAGGTCACGAATGGAACACGCTTATTTCCACTCGTTCAGGCGGAAGTGGGTGTCCTTATTGCAGCGGTCAACTTCTGCTGAAAGGATTTAATGATTTCGCTACGACACATCCTCAGCTTGCACAGGAATGGTCAGACCGGAATCTGCCCTTTACTCCTGATATGATAAACGAAAAGTCCCGCAGAAATGTCTGGTGGAAGTGCAGAGAGTGCGGGTATGAATGGCAGTCTGTTGTTTATGCCCGTGTAAAAGGAACGGTATGCCCTGTCTGTGCGGATCGGGCGGTTATGACAGGGTATAATGATTTAGCAATGACGGACACACATCTTCTTTCGGAATGGGACTACGAAAAGAACAAAGATATTTCCCCAAACAAAATATCAAGGCACTCAATGCAGAGCGTGTGGTGGAAATGTTCACTCGGACACTCGTGGAAGGCAAAAATTTCAGAAAGAGCGATTGAAGGAAAAGGCTGTAAGATGTGTGAAAAAGATTATCTGACGGTTTTTCCGAAGCTGGCAGTTATGTATTATGCAGCGAAGAAGCGCATAAAGGTACAGACGGATACGGATAAGATTATCGGCATACCGCTTGAAATCTATTTGCCTGAAGAAAAAGCAGCGATTGAAACGGTTAGTCGGACAGAGAATGTAGAAACCTTGAAAGCATATCTGTGCCGGAAGCGGGAGATCAAACTGATTAAAATCCCATATACATTAGGAAGCAGCGAAGCGGACTTTGCCGTGAAGATTAAAAAAGCGTTTCGCAGCTTACATATTTTCATAACCTCGAACGAAGATGAAGATACAGCATTTATCCGGCAGAGGTTTTTTGAATGGAGAAAAGGACATATAAAATAAAGGAGACGATTTGATGAAAGACAGGCAATTTCATATCTATCTTGATGACGAGGAGTACGGACAAGTTTTGCAGGCGTTGATCGACCTTAAAAATAATCTGATAGCGCAAGGCAGATATACGGACGCAGTAGATGATGTCCTTATAAAATTTACAAAAGCACGAAAGAAAAAGATGACCGTGCAATACATCTGAATAAAACCACAGTTATGCCGCTTGTTTCTTTACGGAGAAGCAGGCGGCTTTTTTGCGTTTTTAGGGCAATTTTCAAGGTCAAAAAAATTTTTTTCAAATTTTTTTCGGAAAAGGGGCGATTTTGGGTGTGCATTTTGACCCCCTTTGTCCAAATGAGTGAAGGGGTTATTTCTCCGCAGGGGATTTCCCCCTTCACAGTACCTTGAAAATTGAATAGACAGGCGCTAAGGACATTAGTTCTGATGAATAGCCCGAAGGTGGGTACGCCGTGACTTTTCCTATTGATATACGGAGAACGAGCGAGAATCCCTGACCTGAAATTCAGCTTGCTACTGAAACGGCAATGACAGTCAGAATGATAATGATACTTCTCTACGGAGCTGGCGGAGTACCCGGCAGAGGTGAGATTCCTATGATACGGTTTCGCAAACCGTAACCTTAGCGCTTCCCGTACAAAGCGAATCGCTTTCCGCAGGGGGCGTTGAGAACAAATACTGCGGTCTTTACATAGCCGCCTCTTATTGAGGCAGGCTGTGAAATCTATGAAAG
>USBI01000006.1 GCA_900552945.1 uncultured Oscillospiraceae bacterium | reverse complement strand
TGGGCAAGAAGCTGGGCGACAAAGCTCCGAAGATCTTCAACGTCAACTGGTTCCGTACCGATGACGAAGGTCACTTCATCTGGCCGGGCTTTGGTGACAACATGCGTGTCCTGATGTGGATCCTCGACCGTTGCGAAGGCAAAGCGGATGCGGTTGAGACTGCAATCGGTTATGAGCCGAAACCGGAAGACATCAACGTGGAAGGCCTTGAAATCGGCACCGACGTTGTTGCTGACCTGCTCAGCGTTGACAAAGACCTCTGGAAAGAAGAAGCAGAAGGCATTCGTGAGTTCTACAAACAGTTTGGTGACAGACTGCCGAAAGAACTTGCTGATCAGCTGGATGCTCTTGAGGAACGTCTCAACAAATAAGCAGTAATTGCGTTTAATACCGGTACAGCGTTGCTGTACCGGTATTTGTTTTCTTTGAAAGACGAGGAAGGAGTTCTGCTGTGAAAATTGCGATTTTTGGTTACAGCGGCGCAGGCAAATCCACGCTGGCAAAAATACTCTCCGAACATTATCATTGCCAGACTCTGTTTCTGGATCAGGTCCGGTTTATGCCCGGCTGGAAGGAACGTGACAAAACCGAAGCGCGGCAGATTGTCCAGCGGTTTTTAAATGAAAACCAGAGTTGGGTCATTGAGGGGAATTATCCGTCCTTTTGTCAGGAGGAGCGGCTGGAGCAGGCGGACCAGATCATTTGTCTTAAATTTAACCGATTTACCTGTTTTCGGCGTGCTTATCGCCGGTTCTGCAGCAACGAAGGTCAGGTGCGTGACAGCATGGCCCCGGGATGCGAGGAGAAATTTGATTTTGAATTTGCCAAATGGATTCTGCGCGACGGCCGCAACCGCAAATGCAGGCGATATTATCGTGCAATCATCCACCAGTATCCTCAGAAAACAAAGGTGCTCAAAAACCAGAGACAGGTCGATGCTTACCTTTCGGCACTTGGGATTCAGCCCCATCGCTGTAAACCTTAATATGTCAGCCGTTTTTGTTTTTGGCTTTTGCCCGATTTAATGGGTTGACTTTTGTTTTCTGCCATTATCGTTTCCAGACCGTTTACGAAAGCAACAAAAAAAGAGGTGCTCTCAATGCACCTCTTTTTTGTTATGCGAGAGCTTTGAGTGTATATCCGTTCGCTCTCATATCGTCAATCAGATCGCCTAAAATTTCGGCGTTATCTTTGGAAACAGCGTGGAGCAGGTAAATCGCTCCTTCGTGTTCAGCCGCGGTGGTTTTTTCAAACGCGGCTTCGGCGCCCATCTGGTTGTCTGGGTCCCAGTCTTCATACGCGTAGCTCCAGAAAACCGATTTATAGCCCAGCTGCTGGGTAAGCGCCAGTGTTTGTTCGGAGAATTCACCCATCGGCGGGCGGAACAGGGTCATTTCATAAGAGAAATTTTCTTTTACATAATCATGCAGCTTTAAAATTTCGTCCGCCGCTTCTTCTACGTCAATCGTGGGCATGGACGGATGGGACCAGCTGTGGTTTCCCACAACGTGCCCTTCCTGAATCATGCGTTTGACTAAATCCGGGTTGCGGTCGCAGTAGTCATATGTTACGAAAAAAACGGCACTAACTTCCTTTTCTTTTAAGGTATCCAGAATTTGCGAAGTATAGCCGTTTTCATATCCTTCGTCAAAGGTCAGGTAGATGTTTTTTTCCTGTTCCCCGATAAAATAGGCGTCGTAATCTCCATAGAGGTCCTGGTATTGCAAACAGCCGGTCGGCCGGTTTGTTTCATCCACATTTTTCCCTTGTCCCCAGCATTTTTTGGTGTTGTCCAGACAGGAAAGTGCTTCTACATCGATCTCAGCCGGCTGAGTATTAGCCGGCTGGGAATCGGAATCGGTAGAACTGCTGTGGGATTCGCTGGATTTGTCTGAACTTGGCATCATATCGCTCAAGCCGTCGCTGATCTCGTCAGAGATGGTGTCAGAACTGGATGTGCTGCTGTCAATGTTGCCATCCGGGTTGTTACAGCCGGTAAAGCAAAGGCAGAGTGCAAAAATGAAGCCAACGATCAAGAACTTTTTCATAACTTGTGACCTCCAATTTTAGTACGGCATATCTGCCGCATTTTTATTCTGCACTTTTTTGCGTGGATTATGACATTTTTGTAAATTGGAAGGATTTTTTTCTGTTTCTTTCCCATACTACTGAAAAAAGGGGGAAAAAAGATGAAGCAGGATTTTAACATGAAAACCATTTGCGGAAGGGAAATTTTGGATTCGCGCGGCAATCCCACTGTTTGCGCGACGGTGGTGCTGGAAAACGGCGTCAGCGCTTCTGCCGCTGTGCCGTCCGGCGCTTCCACCGGAATGTTTGAAGCGTGTGAACTGCGCGATGGTGACTCCGGGCGTTATCTGGGAAAAGGCGTTCTTAAAGCGGTTTCGCATATCAACAATGAGATTGCGCAGGCGCTCACCGGAAAATGTGTGCTCGACCAGCAGGAAAACGATAACATCATGCTGGCGCTTGACGGAACGGAAAACAAAAAAGCGCTTGGCGCCAATGCGATTCTCGCTGTCTCCCTTGCGATGGCGAAAGCTGGTGCCGCTGCTGTGGGATTGCCGCTCTACCGGTACATCGGCGGTGTTTCGGCAGACCTGTTGCCGGTGCCGATGATGAATATCTTAAACGGCGGCGCCCACGCGAAAAACAACATTGACATTCAGGAATTTATGATCATGCCGGTTGGCGCCTGCTGTTTTTCGGAAGGATTGCGGATGTGTGCTGAAATCTTTCATCAGCTTGGTAAAAACCTTGCGGCCGCCGGTCTTTCCACTTCGGTGGGCGATGAGGGCGGTTACGCGCCGAACCTGGAGAGCGACGAACAGGCGATCGGGCTTTTGATGGATGCCATCACCGCTGCGGGATATCAGCCGAATACCGATGTAAAAATCGCGCTGGATGCCGCCGCGAGCGAATGGTATCAGGACGGGCACTACCGTTTCCCGAAAAAAGGCACCCGGATCACACAGGAGGAATTGATATCCTATTTCGCCGACCTTTGCGCTCGTTATCCGATCGTTTCGCTGGAAGACCCACTTGCGGAAGAAGATTTTACCGGGTTTGAAGAAATCACCAAACGAATTGGCGGCAGTACCCAGATCGTCGGAGACGACCTATTTGTTACCAATGTCAAACGGCTCCAGAAAGGGATCGATGCCAAAGCGGGCAACGCGATCCTCATCAAGCCGAACCAAATCGGCTCACTCACCGAAACCATTGCGGCGGTGCGTCTTGCTCAGCAGAACGGGTACCGCGCCGTCATGTCCCACCGGAGCGGTGAAACTGAGGATACCACCATTGCGGACCTTGCCGTTGCGCTCGGGACCGGGCAGATCAAAACCGGGGCGCCGTCACGCAGCGAGCGGGTCGCAAAGTACAATCGTTTGCTTGAAATTGAAGCAGAACTGGGCAGCGGCGCGCGTTATCTCGGTGGAGCCGCATTGGGAAAATAGATTTAAGGCATTTAATGATTGCAGTAAAAAAGCTCCGTCAGAAAAGACGGAGCTTTTTTTCTTTTTCAGTTGGTGTATGAAGGCCGAGGGGTTAAATCGTTGAAATGGTCGGCGCGTTCAGCCCGGCGTCAATAGCACACATAATTCCCGATTTCAGCTAAGAAGATGTTTTCATTCGAAAGGCGCTGTGCGCAATAGGGAGATGCGGGAGCAGAAAGAGAGAGCTCCTTAGAAGGATCGTCTTCGATTGGACAGCGGATGGAAACGGTCGTTCCGTGATACAGCTCGCTTGTGATCATGCAGATTCCGTGATGCGCTTCGACGATTTTTTTCGTTACGGTCAGGCCAAGGCCGTTTCCTACGGTCGTATCGGTCAGAGATGGGTCTGAGAAAAACGGGTCAAATACTTTTGAAAGTTTTTCCGGAGGGATGCCGGTCCCTTTGTCACTGATGGTAATGATGTAGGAATTTTCTGACTTTTTAAAAGAAAACTGAATGGTGTTTCCCGGGCTGGTGAAAACACAGCTGTTATGAATGATGTTGAGCAGCGCAATGCTGAGTTTTGAAAGGTCTGCCATTGTGGTGACCATTTGGTCATCAATGTTGTATTCAAATTCGATTTCAGAGGAAGATAGCAGACGGGAGACATTCTCCGCAAACAGCCGGCAGAATTTGTTCATGTAAACCCGTTCTTTTTTCAGGCTGTTTGAGTTGGCTGGGTTTAAAAAGTCGCAGTACTCACCAACGTTTATATTGGTTCGCATAATGCTGTAACAGTTGTAAGCCAGCGCGTTCAGATAAGGCATTTCTTTATACATATTCTTTTGGTCGAATGTATTGGAAAGTACACTGATGATGTTAAAAATGCCAAACATGGCATTGCGGTAGCTTTGCGAATTGATTGCCTGAAAGGTGTTTATGCCGAATGAGTCTGTTGATACCGGGTCTGTTTGGGTGCAGTAAATGGTTACGATGGCGTATTTCCCGGTTTCGTCAGAGAGAGGCGCGGATGTGAGAGCCACCTGGTAATTGCCGGCGTACAAAAAAGACGATTGCCCCGGCTCGCCGTTATGGATGCTCTGGCTGATGGCACGCAGGTCGATGTTGTCAAATACATCGCCCAAATGTAAGGCGGTTTCTTTCTGAAAGCAGGATAAAACGGTTTCACCGGCGGCATTTTTCCAGAGAAGTTCCAGTTCGGCATTGCAGATGAAAACAGCGGATGAAGTTTGTGAATAGAGTGACTGGATGAGAGAGAATAAATGACTAGTAGAATGTTGCTCCATGTTTTTCACCTCCACAAAACGTTTTATGGCCAAAAATGCCATTTTTCGACACAAAACGCATATTTAAATATAATTATATCGAATTTCAGAGCGTTTGTAAACCTTAAATTGATTTTCACAAAGCCTCTCGGTTGAGCAGCTTTGTTTTAAATTTTGAAAAATTTTCATAGAATTGTAGGCTAGACACTTGAAAAGACGAGAAAGATTTGATAAAATAATATCAAAACATATTGGAGGTTAATGAATATGGCTATTAAAGTTGGTATTAATGGTTTCGGCCGTATCGGCCGTCTCGTTTTCCGTGCCGCTGTCAGCCAGCCGGACGTTTACGAGGTTGTTGGTATTAACGATCCGTTCATCGATGTTGATTACATGGTTTACATGACCAAATACGACACCATGCACGGCAAATTTGAGGGTGAAGTTGAAGTTAAAGACGGCAAATTCACCGTTAACGGCAAATCCATCGAAGTTTACGCTTGCATGGATCCGAAAGACATTCCGTGGAAAGACTGCGGCGCTGAGTACGTTGTAGAATCCACCGGTGTTTTCACCACCATGGACAAAGCAAAAGCTCACTTCGAAGGCGGCGCAAAGAAAGTTGTTATTTCCGCTCCTTCCAAAGATGCTCCGATGTTCGTAATGGGTGTTAACAATGACAAATACACCTCTGATATGGATATCGTTTCCAACGCATCCTGCACCACCAACTGCCTGGCTCCGCTTGCAAAAGTTATCAACGATAACTTCGGCATTGTTGATGGCCTCATGACCACCGTTCACTCCACCACCGCTACCCAGAAGACCGTTGACGGTCCTTCCAAGAAAGACTGGAGAGGCGGACGTGCTGCTGCTGGCAACATCATTCCTTCTTCTACTGGTGCTGCAAAAGCGGTTGGTAAAGTTATTCCGGAACTCAACGGCAAACTGACCGGTATGGCGTTCCGCGTTCCGACCCTTGACGTTTCTGTTGTTGACCTTACCGTCAACCTCGCAAAAGCTGCTTCTTATGAAGAGATTTGCGCTGCTGTCAAAGCTGCTTCCGAAGGCCCGATGAAAGGCATCCTCGGTTACACAGAAGACGCTGTTGTTTCTTCTGACTTCCTGACCGATGCGAGAACTTCCATCTTCGACGCTACCGCTGGTATCGCTCTGACCGACAAATTCGTCAAACTCGTTTCCTGGTATGACAACGAGTGGGGCTATTCCAACAAAGTGTTGATGC
The DNA here is from genome assembly GCA_900552945.1 of uncultured Oscillospiraceae bacterium. GTDB lineage: Bacteria > Bacillota > Clostridia > Oscillospirales > Ruminococcaceae > Metaruminococcus_A > Metaruminococcus_A gallistercoris. Next base: position 51,685 of record USBI01000006.1, on the reverse strand, counting down.
TCATTAAACACATGTACAGCGTTGACCACAAATAAGAATCTGCTTATTTGAAAAAAGGGAACGGTTAAACCGTTCCCTTTTTGTTTTGAATGAAAGCGGCAAGGAATATATGGTTCATAAACCAAAACCGATATTTTCACGGCTTTTGAATCGTACAGATTTACAACATTGAGTTGCCAAAAAACACTTTTGTTACGATTAAAAGGTGTGTTTTAAGATAAAGATAATATGCAGACGGCAGAGGTTTATTCAAAGGAGAACCGTTTATGACAACGAAAGAAATATACCAGATTGCCATGCGGCAGTCTGCGCTGGAACTGGGCTGCAAAGCGGAAGATTTTCTTCAGCGTGAGAATAAACTTGTTTACTCGGTTTGCTCTGATTCGGCGAGAAGTTATTTGACGCTTCCATTTTTCTGCCAAATCGTTTCTTATGGTTCAAATGCGGTGGCGTCTGTCTCGCCCGCTGTAAGCGGAGATGTTCAGTGGTACCTTGAGCACTATAAGGTGCCCGGCTGCTTTGAAACCCCGAACATCAATGTTCTTGCCCAAAAACTTGCGCCGTATGGTTTTTCGCTTTGCTTTATGGCGGAATATTTCCTGCCGGATGTAGACGCGCTTCACCCGCTGTCATGTGATTTCACAATAAAAAAGCTGTATCACGAAGATTTTGCAGAGCTTTATACGCCCGAGTGGAGCAACGCGTTGTCGGCCGCACGGCCGCAGCATGATGTACTTGGAATGGGAGCATACCACGGTGGAAAGCTGATTGGTTTGGCGGGATGTTCGGCGGATTGTGAACAGATGTGGCAGATCGGCATTGATGTGCTGCCGCCTTACCGCCGGAAGGGAGTCGCTTCCGCGTTGACAAGCCGTTTGGCTTTGGAAATACTGGCGCTTGGAAAAGTGCCGTTTTACTGTGCCGCATGGTCAAATCTTTTTTCGGTGCGCAACGCGATTAAAAGCGGTTTTCGCCCCGCATGGATTGAACTCACGGCAAAAGAGCAGGCATTTGTAGATCGGATGAATCATCCGAATCCGAGCAGCCAAGCAAATTTTTGACGCTTGATATAGAAAGAGCCGGGAACAAGTCCCGGCTCTTCTTGCTTATTTAATCATATAAGCAACGTTTTCCATCACAGTTCCAATGGTTTTCATCGCCTTGCTGGCGCTCTTCTTCATGATTTTACCTTTTGATTTTTTGTGGTTCATCATGTAGGACGCTGTACCAACAACGGCACCGGCAGCAAGTCCTTTTGTCACTGCACTCATCACCTGGTTCATGGGAATCCCTCCTGCAAAAAATATTTATTGAAGCCGCATTCTTATTGTTGCCGTTCTTACGGCAAACATTCCTGCAAGTGTTTTCCAAATCAGGGGATGATTTTTTATAAAATGCATTGTTTTTTTAAAAAATATAATAAAAAACAGTTTATTTTGCTCAAAGGACTGTTTTGCCCAAAAGAAAGCGAAAATATGTTTATTCAAATTGCCAATTTTCAAAAAAAATACTATAATAATTCTGGAAAAAATGTAGTAAGCAGATGTTTTTCAGGCAAAGGGCAGCCGTTTTGCAAACGGTTGGTCATCTGCTTATAATGAAATAAACGGAGGAAATCAATGTTAAAGAAACAGTCTCTTGTGGCGGCAATTCACGACCTGTCCGGGTTTGGCCGCTGTTCTCTTTCGGTCATCCTGCCTTGTCTTTCCGCTATGGGTGTTCAGGTCTGCGCGGTGCCGACCGCGGTCCTCTCATCCCACACCGGCGGGCTGGGTGAAGTAGAGTTCCGTGACCTGACCGATTACATCCGCCCAGCGCTGGAGCATTACAAGCGGCTTGATCTGCCGTTCGACTGCATTTACAGCGGGTTTCTGGGTTCGGAAGAACAGATTTGCCACTGCCTTGAGTTTTTCGCGGCGTTTCCGAATGCCTTCAAGGTGGTCGATCCGGTTATGGGCGACCATGGCAAGGCGTACAAAACCTGCAATGAAAAGCTGCGCGCACAGATGAAAGAGCTTGTTTCTCATGCTGACCTGATTACTCCGAATATGACCGAGGCATCCATGCTTTTGGGCGAAAGCTATCCCACCGGCCCGGTGACCCAGGGAATGATCAAATCCTGGCTGCTGCGGCTGTGTAAGCTCGGCCCCAAGTTTGTGCTCATCACCGGCGTTGAGATGGCGGACGGTGAGATCGCCAACGTGGGGTATGACAGCGAACGCAGCGCGTTCTGGCGGGTGGACTGCGATTATGTTCCCGCGAGTTATCCCGGCACCGGCGATATTTACGCCAGCGTGATCGTGGGTTCGCTCCTCACGGGTGACAGTTTGCCGATCGCGATGGAACGCGCGACCCGTTTTCTGGAGCTCGCCATCAAAACGACCTTCAGCTACGGGACGGACACCCGTTACGGCGTCATGCTCGAAAGGAATCTTGCCTGGTTGACCCAGCTTCATTCGTTGAAAGGGTATCATTTAATGTAGGAGAGGATTCCAGTTGAGCAGTTCCAAAAAGTTAACCGTATACGACATCGTCATCGTCGGCGTGATGGCCGCCATCATCTTCGCGCTGACCTATTTTGTCCGGCTTGAGATTCCAACACCGGCCGGCCCGACCAACATCAAAATTGCAAACGCATTCATCCTGCTCGCAGGCATCCTGTTCGGCGGACTGCGCGGCGGTTTGGCGGGAGGCATCGGTTCCGCTATTTTCGACCTCATCAACCCGCTTTACATCTCTTCCGCGCCGTTTACCCTCATCAATTTCTTTTTAATGGGTTTTGTCTGTGGCATCATCTGCTGGATTGGTGAACGCCGCGGCAGTCATAAAATGCTGTGGACGGTCGTTGGTTCTGCGGCGGGCGCGCTGACTTATTATATCCTGTACATTTCCAAGAGCGTTTTAGAGCTTGTCCTTGCGGGAAGCGATTTCTGGGCGGCGGTCGTCGGTTGTTCCACCAAAATGGTGGCTGGCGGCATCAACATCGTCACCGGTGTGCTGATTGCTTCTCTGCTGGTGCCGGTTCTCAAAACGGCAGTCACCCGGGTGGGTATTTACCAGAAGATCCACCTGCGCTGATGAATCATGTCTGCTTTCCGGATGAGGCATTTTTCGCCTCATCCGGTTTTTTCTTTTTAAAATGCTGGAAAAAAGGGGAAAAGGGTATTATAATAGCACTGTTTAAACAATACAAAGGGGAAACAGCACAGATGAACATTCGGCAGAATTTCAACCATACCATTGCGGCGAGCTTTACCGGCTCGGCTGTACAGGCAATCATCAACAACTTCGCACCGCTTTTGTTTTTGACCTTCCAGGCGTCCTACGGCATCTCTCTGGACCGCATTGCGCTGCTCGTGACCATCAACTTCGGTGTCCAGCTGTTTGTTGACCTGTTGGCGACCAAATTCGCCGATCTGCTCGGCTACCGCACCTGCATTGTCATCGCGCATATCTGCTCCGCCGCGGGACTCATTGGGCTTGCTGTTCTGCCGGAATTGTTTGCCGATCACTATATCGGGCTGGTTGCGGCGATCGCGATCTACGCCATTGGCGGAGGGCTCATTGAAGTATTGGTCAGCCCCATTGTGGAAGCCTGCCCGACCAAACGCAAAGCGGCTATGATGAGCCTGCTGCACTCCTTTTACTGTTGGGGGCATGTGTTTGTCGTTTTGGTCAGCACGGCCTTTTTCTCCCTCGCAGGGATCAATAACTGGAAAATCCTCGCGTTCTGCTGGGCGGTTATCCCGCTCGTTAACACCTTTTATTTTATGCTGGTCCCCATCCGCAGGCCGGTTGGAGAGGCGGAGGGCTTGAGCGTGCGCAAACTTACCCGTGTCAAGGTGTTTTGGGTGATGCTGCTTCTCATGATGTGTTCCGGCGCCTGTGAGCAGGCGGTCAGCCAGTGGGCCTCTACTTTTGCGGAAGCGGGGCTTGGGGTGACCAAGACCATCGGCGACCTTGCAGGCCCGTGTATGTTCGCGGTGCTCATGGGGCTCGCGCGTGTGTTTTACGCCCGGTTCAGCGAGAAGATCGCGCTGGAGCGGTTCATGTTTTTAAGCGGGGTGCTGTGCGTCGTCAGTTATCTGCTCATCTCTCTGGTACCGTCTCCGGTGATCGGGTTGATTGGCTGCGGGCTGTGCGGGCTTTCGGTGGGTATCCTCTGGCCGGGCAGCTTCAGCATCGCCTCCCGTGAGATCCCACTGGGCGGCACGGCTATGTTTGCCCTGCTGGCGCTTGCGGGAGACCTTGGCTGCTCAACGGGCCCGACCTTTGTTGGGTTTGTTTCCGGCGCGTTTAACGATAATTTGAAAGTCGGCATTCTGGCGGCAATCGTTTTCCCACTTCTCATGCTGCTCGGATTGTTTTTGTGTGTCATCCTTCACCGGAAAAAAGAGGCAGAGTCGGTTTAACGGTACTGGAAATATAGAAAGCGGTTTTTCGTTCTTTAAAAAGAAAACACCGCCGGGGAAACCGGCGGCAAAATGGAAATAAAATAAGGAGCACGGTTTTATTGTAGCCGGCTTAACTTGCAAAACAGGGCGAACGCTGTCGCCTTGTTTTTTTTTCGGAAATATGGTTTAATGGTAATGGATTTGTCGCCGGTTTGGCATGCCTGAAACCGGGGAAAGGAACGAATATGATCATTATCAACGCGAAAATCCTCACCATGGAAAACGAGGATTATGAAAACGGTTATCTTACCATAAATGATGGGCTGATTTCCGCCATTGGCGATATGAAAGACTGCCCTCCTGTGACAGGGCAGGAGGTCGTGGACGCGGGCGGCGGATTGTTGCTGCCGGGGTTTATCGACGCGCATTCCCACATGGGCATGTGGGAGGATTCGCTCGACTTTGAGGGGGATGACGGCAACGAGGACACCGACCCGGTCACCCCGCAGCTGCGCGCGGTGGACGCCGTCAACCCTATGGACCGCTGCTTTTCGGAAGCGCTGGCGGCAGGTGTTACCACGGTGCTGACCGGTCCGGGAAGCGCCAATCCCATTGGCGGGCTGTGGTGCGCCATGAAAACGTTCGGCCGGCGGATTGATGACATGCTGCTTGAACCGGCAGCCGGTATGAAGTTCGCACTTGGCGAAAACCCAAAAAACGTGTATCACGGAAAAAACCAGACGCCGGTCACCCGCATGGCGACGGCGGCGCTCATCCGGGAACAGCTTGCCAAGGCTAAGCGCTATATGGAAGACAAGCGCCTTGCGGAAGAAGACCATGAAAATTACGATGAGCCGGAGTATGACGCGAAGTGCGAAGCGCTGTTACCGGTGCTTGCAGGAAAGATGAAAGCGGTTTTTCACGCACACCGCGCGGACGATATTTTCACCGCTATCCGGTTGGCAAAAGAGTTTCAGCTCGATTACATTCTGGTGCACTGCACCGAAGGGTACCGCATTGCCGACCTGCTGCGGGAAGAACACGCAAAGGTCATTGCCGGGCCCATTTTGTGCGACCGCTCCAAGCCGGAGCTTTCCAGCCTTGACCCGAAAGGCCCTGGCATTTTGTGGAATGCGGGCGTGCCTTGTGCCATTTGCACCGATCACCCGGTCATCCCCATCCAGTACCTGCCGCTCTGCGCTGCGATCGCGGAAGCGGAGGGGCTTGGCTACCGGGAGGCGTTGGAGGCGATCACCATCCTTCCCGCGCGTCTGTTCGGGCTGGATGACCGCATCGGCTCACTGAAAGTTGGAAAACAGGCGGACGTCGCCTTGTACGATACCGACCCGCTCGGTGTCTGCGCCCGCCCGAAACAGGTCTGGTTGGATGGAAAGAAGGTCATTGGATGAGAGAGCTTGACACCGCACGGATCGCCGAAGCGGTCAAACAACTGTGTATTGAGGCGAACAAACTGCTCCCGTGCAGTCTCGCGGGCAGGATCAAAAGCAGCCGGGAAACCGAGCGTAATCCGCTTGCGAAGGAAATTTTATCCGATTTGGAGCGGAACCTTTCCGCGGCAAAAGAACTGGATATCCCCATCTGTCAGGATACCGGCATGGCGGTCTGCTTCATCGAGGTGGGGCAGGAAGTCTGCCTGACCGGTGAGCCCTACGAGCAGGCGGTCAACCGCGGGGTGCGGGAAGGCTATCTGGAAGGACTGCTGCGCTGCTCGATCGTGGAGGACCCGCTGCGCCGGGTGAACACGGGGGACAATACCCCTGCGGTCATCCACACCCGCATCGTGCCGGGGGACAAGGTCTCTATCATGGTGGCGCCCAAGGGTTTCGGCAGCGAGAATATGAGCAAGAGCCGGATGTTTACTCCCTCCGCCTCCCCGCAGGATATTGTGGATTATGTGGCTGAGTGCGTCCGGGTAGCGGGAAGCAACCCCTGCCCGCCCATCGTGGTCGGCGTGGGAATCGGCGGGGATTTTGAGTACTGCGCCTATCTCTCCAAAAAAGCCCTCTGCCGGGATGTTTCCCTCCGCAATCCCGACCCGTTCTACGCGGAGATGGAAGAGAAGATGCTCTCTCAGATCAACGCGCTGGACATTGGCCCCCAGGGGTTCGGCGGAGATACCACCGCGCTCGCGGTCAACATTGAACAGTACCCGACCCACATTGCCGGGCTGCCGGTGGCGGTCAACATTGGCTGCCACGTCACCCGTCATGCGTCGGTTGTATTATAAGGAAAGAGAACAGTATGAAAGTTACTTTGGTTTGCCCCTGTCTGTTTGGGCTTGAAAGCGTTCTGGCCGGTGAAATCCGGCGGATGGGCGGTCAGCAGGTTACCGTGCAGGACGGCAGGGTCATGTTTGAGGGCGATGAGACGATGATCGCCCGTGCGAATCTTGGATTGCGCACGGCGGAACGGGTGCTCATCCGTTTGGGCGAGTTTCCCGCGCGCACCTTCGACGAGCTGTTTGAAGGGGTCAAGGCGCTGGATTTTGAATCGTTCATCGGTTCGGCGGACGCGTTCCCGGTCAAGGGTTATTCGCTCAACTCGGTGCTCAAAAGCGTGCCGGACTGTCAGAAAATCATCAAAAAAGCGGCGGTGGAGTCGTTAAAACAGGCGTATGGCATCTCCTGGTTCGAGGAGACCGGCCCGGTTCATCAGATCCAGTTTTCGCTGTTTAAGGATGTTGCCACCATCATGCTGGATACCTCCGGCGCGGGGCTTCATAAGCGCGGCTACCGCCAGCAGTCGAACGCCGCGCCAATCAAGGAGACCCTTGCCGCGGGGATGCTCGACCTTGCTCACCTGAAAGCGGACAGCTGTTTCTGCGATCCGTTCTGCGGTTCCGGCACTTTTGTCATTGAAGCGGTGACCAAGGCGCTCAACATCGCACCCGGTTTGAAACGGGCGTTCGCGGTGGAAAAATGGGGGCTTCTGCCTGCTTCCGTGTTTGAAAGCGAACGTGCGCGCGCGTTTGACCTCATCCGCCGGGACGCGCCGTTTGAGGCTTTTGGAATGGATATTGACCCGCAGGCGGTGGAACTCACCCGTATGAACGCGAAAAAAGCGGGTGTTTCCGGCAGGGTGCGCCTCCAGTGCGCGGACATTGCTTCATTTGAGCTGCCAAAGTCCGGGACCGTGGTGGTGACCAACCCTCCTTACGGCGAACGGATGCTGGAAGTCAAGCAGGCACAGCAGATCTACCGCACCATGGGTGAGCGGTTTACGGGCGGCAATTTTTACATCATTTCACCGGATGAAGAGTTTGAGCATTACTTTGGGCGCAAGGCGGTAAAACGCCGCAAACTGTACAACGGCATGCTTCGCTGTCAGTACTATATGTATTATTAACGGTGTCCTGCTGTTGACAGGATCTTTTAAAAAATGCTATAATTTGACTGCGATCTAGGGGCGCTGCTTCGGCGGCTGAGAGACGGCGCGTTTGCCCGAGTCCCTTTGACCTGATATGGATAATGCCATCGTAGGAAAGATTCGGACGAATAATTACCTGCTTTCGTGTTGGACCGCATGGCTTTCCATGCGGTCTTTTTATTTTCTCAAATACAGAAAGGAGAGGGGTTTATGAACCCGAAACCCGTAGACTCACTGAAAGCGCGCTGCTCATAGCGCTCGGCACCGTTTTGGCGCTGCTGACAAATTACCTGCCGTTTTTGAACCTGCCGTACGGTGGTTCCATCACCATTTTTTCCATGGTTCCGCTGGTGCTTATCGCCTTCCGTTTCGGCATGGTGTGGGGCATTTTTTCCGGTGTTGTGTTTGGCCTTTTGCAGATGGCGATTGGCTTGACCACCGGCGTATTCGCAGGGACAGAATTTTATGTGACCGCTTTTTCCATCTTGCTTGATTATCTTGCAGCTTACGCGGTCATCGGCGTTGCGCCGCTGTTTAAAAACAAGATCAGAAATCCGTTTGTCTGTGTAGGGCTTGGGACTTTTATAGCCTGTGTCTGCCGTTACCTGGTCCATCTGGTTTCGGGCGCGCTGCTGTTCGGCTCCTACGCGGAATGGTATTTTACCGAGGGCGGTTTCCCGACCGACGCCGGCGCCGCTATCCTGAGCCAGTTTTCCGGCGATGCACTGTCCTGGATCTACTCGCTGATCTACAACGCAATGTATATGATCCCCGAAACCATCATCACTGTCTTTGGCGCAGTCATGATCATGGCGGTGCCGGCGATCCGCGAAAAAGCGTTCGGCGCCCAGCACTGAAAGTGAATCAACTGAAAAAAGGGAGATGCTTCTCAAAAAGGAGCATCTCTTTTTTTGATTTTCATGTTGTTTTGCGGTGAGACGATGATGTTAAAATTACATAAAATCTACCTTTTGAGGATTTTTGTAAAATTTTTCACAAAGTAGAAAAGTCCCTTTGTTCTGCTCGTGATTTATGATATAATTTTACATGAATGAAATTTTCGAATATGGTACTTTCTTCAAACGAAATGAAAGGATATGGGTGTTGAAGACAATGATGAAGTCTCAGACAACGAAACGAAAGGCGAATAAACTCATCAGCTTGCTGCTGAGCGTGGTCTTTGTGGTCAGTTTGTTTCCGCTGACTGCGTTTGCCCTTGAGGGTGATGGCAGTGCGGAAACTCCGTATGAAATCGGCACAGCGGATGAGCTGATGGAATTCGCTCAGAAGGTCAACGGCGGGGATACCGATGCTTACGCTGTGTTGACGGCGGATATCGACCTGCCCAGTCAAACTTGGACCGGTATTGCAACGGGTAATCCCTATACCGGTGTTTTTGACGGAAAAGGCTTTTCCATCAAGAATTTGACCGGGTCCGAAAGTTTGTTCAAATTCAACAACGGAACCATCAAAAATGTACAGCTTGTGGACGTCAACATTGAGCGGGAAGGCGGCAATCTGGGTGCGGTCGTTGGCAAAAACGAAGGCACTGTGTTCAACTGTGTTTCCTCCGGTACCGTGACTGGAACAGGTGGTAATAGCTATTCGGTCGGCGGTCTTGTGGGTTGGAACCATAAGGGCACGATTGCGGGTTGTATGTCTTCCTGCACGGTGTTCGGCAGAACAGCAGGCGGACTGATCGGTTCCAGTTACGGCGGCGGAGACGCGATAGCCTGCGTCTATATGGGCACCTGCTTAAATCCCATAGAAGGTGACATCAAATACACGACAAGGACGGATGTCTTTTATCGTTCGTCCGACGGCAGCTGGAAAAATCAAAACAAAGTGCCGGTGGAAGCTGAGACCGTTTTTTCGATCGTTAACCGGTATATCAAAGAGAATGGCGGCAGCATATTGTTTAACCCGGACGGCACGACCTATCCGGCTGCTTCTTTGACCTTTTATGATTATGACGAAGATACAAACAGCTTGGTCTGGAGTTATACCGAAGAGCCGTATATTGTGTTGACGGAGGAATATCTGAACACGAACAACAACACCCTTTCTGCCGGATGGTATCTGGTGACCGGTGAGCTTGCTACAAACAGCCGTGTTGTTGTGAGCGGTGACGTTCGTCTTGTTTTAGCGGACGCGGCGGATTTTAAAGCAAACGCCGGTATTGATGTGCCCGGCAGCAGCAGCTTTACCGTTTATGCCCAGTCGGCAAATGAGAGTCAAATGGGCAGTCTGACCGCAACGGCAGCAGACGAAACGGGCAACGCTGGAATTGGCAGCAGCGGAAGACAAACGGCCGGAGCAATCACCGTAAACGGCGGTAGGGTCACGGCAACCGGCGGTAGCCGCAGTGAGACAGTTTTCTTCCGGGAGCTCCTTTCCCCGAGGATATGATATACACCGGCGCAGGCATTGGCGGCGGAGAAAAGTCCAGCTGCAGCACCATCACCATCAATGGTGGTATTGTAACAGCTTCCGTCAAAGGCGGCGGCTATTGGAATGAGTGCAATTCCGCAGCAATCGGCAACGGCGGTCAGAACAGAGGGGATCGGGATTACGATGTAACGACCGTCGGTACCATTGTTATTAATGGTGGCAGCGTTAACGCTACAGGTATGTGGTGGGGTGCCGGCATCGGCGGCGGTGATGAGATGCCCATTGCATCGATAACGATTAACGGCGGTATAGTGAGAGCCGAAAGTGATAGTTCTGCCGGAATCGGCAACGGCGGAGCCGGAGACGGGGGTACCATCACCATCACCGGAGGCACAATCAACGCTGTCAGTGAATCGGCCTGTGGAATCGGCGGCGGATATATATCGGATATTGAAAAAGTTGTTATTACCGGCGGAGACATTACAGCCACCAGTGACCGCGGCGCCGGGATCGGAAGCTGCGCCTATCAGACAACCGCTCAAGTAACCATCAGCGGCGGTATGGTTACCGCCACCAGCAACCAGGGCGATGGTATCGGCATGGGAGATATTTTCCGGAATGATCTGGTGGATTTCTCCACCGGAACGAATGGTGACGCAGTGATTTTCGCATCCTCTATCGCTGACCAGACCGGCAAGGATAGCTGGAGCGGTCTCATCTTTGAAGGAAACGACGGTAAGATTTACGGCACAGGCTATACGGTGGATGAAGACCTGACCATTCCCGCAGACAAGATCCTTACCATCGAACACGGAGATACACTGACCGTCACTTCCGGCGTAACCCTGACCAATAATGGTGCCATTCACGTAAATCACGGCGGCACCTATTCCGGCGCACACCCCTCCGGCAACGAAGTAATGTATCAGATCGACTGGGACACCGACGGTGACGGCACTGTGGATGACACGACTTATGTGGCGTACGGTGCGATGCCAGCCCACGCCGACGGCAGCAAAAATGCGGACCCGCAGTATACCTACACCTTTACCGGATGGTCACCTGAACTTGCTGTAGTTACCGGAACGGCCAAATATACAGCGGTGTTTGATTCGTCCCTTAATCAATACACGGTCACACTGCCGTCCGGCGAAGGATTTACAGTGCAGCATGAGGGTAGTACCGCAGTGGAATACGGTAAGACCTTCACATTTACTGTGAGTGTGGAAAAAGGCTATTTTGCTGGAGAGAACTTTGCGGTAAAGGCAGATGGCAAATCACTTACTCCAAATGCGAATGGCAGATATACAGTAACGGTATCCGGCAACGTGACCATTACGGTGGAAGGCATTGAACAGGATGCTGTCATGCCGGTCATTTCCGGTGTAACAGACGGCGGTACTTATTATGTGACCCAGAGCGTCACCGTAACAGATGACCATTTTCAGTCCGTAACGCTCAACGGCGTGCCGGTAACCGACAGTACATTCACTTTGGAAGGAAACAAGAGCGAGACTTACACGATCGTTGCCATCGATCAGGCAGGCAATGAAACAAGATATGCGGTGACGATGAAACCGGTTTCCACCCTTGCGCAGCCGATCGAAGGGCTGACCATTGACAACGTGACCTCTGCGGACAAAGCGGATATTGAGGCGGTGAAAGCACAAGTGGCGGCAGTGGATACCGCATCCGCCACAGAAGCGGAAAAGGCGGCTTTGAAGGAGATTACAGACACATGTGACGCACTCCTTGCACGGCTTGAGCAAACATCTCAGGCAGGTAACGGTGAGATGGCCGATAAGGTGGAAGGCATTACGCCCGATACGGTAAAACCGGAGGATAAGGATGACCTGCTCGCCGCGAAAGAAGAGCTGGAAGAGGCGCTGGAAAACTTCGGTGACAACTATACCGAAGAGGAAAAAGGTGCTCTGGAAGAGAAGCTGGAGCAGATCAACAGCGCTCTTGACAGCATTGAAAAGGCAGAGGCGGCGCAGGATGTTATTACCGCTCTGCCCGACACAGTAGAACCGGATGATACCGATACCGAAGCATTGATCAACGCGGCGAAAGAGCAGTACGACGCGCTGACCGAACATGAGAAATCCATGGTTTCGGAGCAGATGAAGCAAAAGCTGGAAGTGCTCATCGCTGATTTGACCGATTACCGGGTCGTTGACGGAAACGGTGGCCGGTGGACAGTCGGCTCCGGCGAAAGCCTGACCTTTACAGCAAACGGCGCGGCCGCTAAATTTATCGGCCTTATGGTGGATGGTGTGGCTGTTGACGCTGATCACTACACGGTGAGAGCAGGCAGTACGATTGTTACCCTCAAAGCGGAATATCTGAACGCCCTTTCGGCGGGCAAACACACACTGACGATTCTGTACGCGGACGGTGAGGCAACAGGTGAATTCGTGATTCTTGCCCAAAATACGGACGGCGGAGATACAGAAAATGAAACGACTGAAAACGGGCCTGTGACCGGTGACGGCACAGCGAGCGCCGCTCTTTGGTGCGTGTTCGCGTTTGCGGGCGTTCTGACCGTATTGTGTTACGGTATTAAGAAACAATACAACCGGTAAGCCGGACTATTTTTCCAAAGCCTGCGGATTTTCCGCGGGCTTTGTTTTTACGGAGCGGAGAAGAGCGGCAGGCGTTTTGAAGAGAAAAACAGTCACTTGTGCTTTTTGCCGGTTTTAAACCAAGGAAACGAAATCATTTGTACGATCTGTGTAAAGATTTTTGCTTGACAGACGGAGCGCGGTATTGTATAATATCAACTGTAAAGAAAAACCCTTTACATTTTAGGCGGTGAGAGTTTGAAAGGGAAAGACCTGCACATTGCGGTTTTGTTTGATTTTTACGGCGCAATGTTAACTGAAAAGCAGAAAGACGTGATCGACCTTTATTATAACGAGGACCTTTCTCTTGCGGAGATCGCGGAGCATGAAGGCATCTCCCGCCAGGGCGTGCGAGACAACATCAAGCGCGGCGAAGCCTATCTGCTGGAACTGGAAGAAAAGCTCCGTTTCGCAGAAAATTACCATCGTCTGGTGGCAATGCTCGACCGGGTGGATGAACTCGCCGTGCAGATCTACAGCGTCAACGAAAAACATGTTTATGACAGCCGGATCAAGGCGCTTTCGTCTGAGATCCATCGTGTGGTTGAAGAATACAAAACCGAAGAGGAGGAAGGCTGATGGCGTTTGAAGGGCTTTCTGAAAAACTGAATGCGGCGTTTAAGAAACTGCGCTCAAAAGGCAAGCTCAGCGAAAGCGACGTCAAAGAAGCCATGCGGGAAGTTCGCCTCGCTCTGCTGGAGGCTGACGTCAGCTACAAGGTCGTTAAGGATTTTGTGGCAAAGGTCAGTGAACGAGCGGTCGGCGAAGAGGTTTTAAAAAGCTTAACGCCTGCACAGCAGGTGATCAAAATTGTAAACGAAGAGTTGTGCGCGCTCATGGGCGGCGAGGAAAACCGCATTCGGTTTCCTTCCAAAGGCCCTTGTGTGATCATGATGGCTGGTTTGCAGGGTGCCGGTAAAACCACCCATGCTGCAAAACTGGCGCTTCACTTTAAGTCACAGGGCAGGCGGCCGCTTCTGGTTGCGTGTGACGTTTACCGTCCGGCGGCGATTGAACAGCTCAAGGTGGTGGGCGGCCAAGCCGGCGTCGCTGTTTTTGAGGAAGGGCAGGGCAAGCCGGTTGAGATCGCGAAACACGCGCTGGCGCATGCGAGAGATTACGGCCACGATGTGGTCATCATTGATACCGCGGGCCGGTTGCATATCGACGAGGCCCTCATGCAGGAGCTTGCCGATGTGAAACAGGCGGTTCAGCCGAATGAGATCCTTCTGGTCATCGACGCGATGACCGGTCAGGACGCTGTTAACGTGGCGAAATCCTTTAACGATCAGCTTGAGATCAGCGGCGTCATTCTCACCAAGCTGGATGGCGATACAAGAGGCGGCGCGGCGCTTTCCGTTCTGGCGGTGACCGGGAAATCGGTCAAATTCGTGGGTACCGGCGAAAAGCTGGAAGACCTTGAAATTTTTTACCCGGAGCGGATGGCATCCCGAATCCTTGGCATGGGCGATGTGCTCACCCTCATTGAAAAGGCGCAGAACAGCATTGATGAGGATCAGGCCAAGCAGCTCGCTCAAAAGATGAAAGAAAACAGCTTCGATTTAAACGACCTGCTGGATCAGTTAAAGCAGATTCAGAAAATGGGACCGCTCAAACAGGTTTTGGGCATGATCCCGGGGGTCGGAAGTCAGCTTAAGGACGCGGATGTGGACGACAGCCAGCTGACCCGCGTGGAAGCGCTCATCTACTCGATGACGCCTGCCGAACGGGCAAAACCGTCCATCATCAACCCAAGCCGGAAACGCCGGATCGCGGCGGGAAGCGGCATGAAGGTAGAGGACGTCAACCGCCTGCTCCGCCAGTTTGAACAGATGCAGAAGCTGATGAAGCAATTCGGGCGCGGAGGCAAAAAAGGCCGCCGCCGGATGGGCATGGGAATGCCGCCGATGGGTGGTATGCCTCCCATGGGAATGTAACACCGCTTTATTAAGACCTTTGTCTTGATAGATAATAAAAAATTTACAGGAGGTGACAGTTGTGGCTGTTAAAATTAGACTTCGTCGTATGGGCGCGAAAAAAGCCCCGTTCTACCGCATCGTTGTAGCAGATTCCAGATATCCGCGTGACGGCCGTTTCATTGAGGAGATCGGTTATTACGATCCGACCAAAGAACCGTCTGTTGTAAAGGTGGATGCTGACAAGGCGAAAGCTTGGATCGCAAACGGCGCTCAGCCGACCGATACGGTCAAAAAGATTTTGAAAGACAACGGCGCACTTTAATCCGAGGAGACGTACATGAAAGATTTACTTGTTGCGATCGCTTCCGGTTTGGTGGAAGACAAAGACGCAGTCAGCGTTGTTGTGGATGAACCGAACGAGGAAGGCGTGGTGGTGTACCACCTGCATGTTGCTCCGGACGACATGGGAAGGGTAATTGGAAAGCAGGGCCGTATTGCGAAAGCTCTCCGCATTGTGATGCGCGCCGGTGCAAACCGCATTAACCAGAAGATCATGGTCGAAATTGATTAAGGCCCATCAGCCCCTTCTTGAAAAAGTTGGGGCTGAATTTCTATCTTGACAATACCGCCGGAAACGGCGTTATCATAGTACCGGGAGGGAAACCGATGAAAAAGCAGTACCTTGAGATCGGGCAGATCGTCACCACCCACGGGGTGATGGGCGAGGTCCGTGTAAAACCCTGGTGCGACAGCCCGGAGCTTCTCTGCGAATTTGACCGCCTGTTTTTTGACGGCGGAAAACCGCTGTGGGAGTGGAGCGCGCCAGAGTCCACAAAAATGTGGTCATATTAAAGCTGGAGGGCATCAACACCATGGATGACGCGCAGAAACTGCGCAACCGGGTGCTTTATTGTTCGAGGGATGATTTTGAGCTGGACGAAGGCACCTACTTCATCCAGGACCTGCTCGGCCTGCGGGTGGAGGATGCTGACACCGCTGAGGTGTACGGCGAGCTGTGCGACGTCACCCAGACCGGTGCGAACGATGTTTACCACATCCGCCGGGAGAATGGAAGCGTTGTGCTCATTCCTGCCATTCCGGATGTGATCGTAAAAACCGACGTGGACGGCGGCGTGATGCTCATCCGTCCGCTCAAAGGATTGTTTGATGATGAGAATTGACATTCTGACCCTGTTCCCTGAAATGTGCGAAGCGGTCTTGAACGAAAGCATTGTCGGCCGTGCCCGGAAAAACGGCCTGGTGGAGCTTTACTGCCATAACATCCGGGATTATACGCTGGACAAGCACAACCGGGTGGATGACACCCCTTACGGCGGCGGCAAAGGGATGGTCATGCAGGCGGAACCCATCTTCCGCTGTTATCAGGCGGTGACGGCGGATTGTACCCAAAAGCCGCTGACCATTTACCTTTCTCCGCAGGGCAGGGTGCTCACCCAGCAGATGGCTGTTGATTTTTCACAAAAAGAACACCTGGTGTTGCTGTGCGGCCATTATGAAGGGGTGGACGAACGGGTGCTGGAAGAGATCGTCGACCTGGAAGTTTCCATCGGTGACTATGTCCTCACCGGCGGTGAGCTGCCCGCACTGGTGTTGACCGATACGGTCGTCCGTTTGTGCAAAGGCGTTTTGGCGGATGACATCTGTTTTGAGGAAGAAAGCCATTTCAACGGGCTTTTGGAATATCCGCAGTATACAAGGCCGGAAACGTGGAACAATAGAACTGTTCCTCCGGTGCTGCTCAGCGGCCATCACGCAAACATTGAAAAATGGCGGGCCGAACAGAGCCTTCTGCGGACAAAGGAAAAGCGCCCGGACCTGTATGAAGCCTATCAAAACCGGCAATCGGGCAAATAGGTTAAAATTCTGGTATGCTCTTGAAGGTTGTTACTAAAAATGTGGAGAGCTACATGGTGATTCTGCACAAACACCGGATTTTTCCAGTGACCTTTTATGAGCTAAAAGCAGAAAAATCCTAAAAATAACCGCTTTTCCAAAAAGACAAGTTGACGGTGGCGGTTTCCTTGCTTATAATAATTAATGTTTGAGAGTGCTTTGGGGATATTATTTCATTTGGAGGTTTACACAATGTACGTAAAAGAGGTACAAGTACAGAATCAAGTTGGTCTGCATGCTCGTCCGGCTACATTTTTTATCCAGAGAGCCAATGAGTTCAAGTCTTCTGTCTGGGTCGAAAAGGAAGAGCGCAGGGTAAATGCAAAAAGCCTTCTTGGGGTTCTTTCCCTTGGTATTGTCGGCGGTACAGGCATTAAAATCATTGCTGACGGCGCAGACGAAAAAGAAGCGGTTGATGAGCTGGTTAAGCTCGTTGAGTCCGGCTTTGCTGAATAAGCGTTTTTCTTTTACTCCACATATAAATTGATTTTCTCCGGTTCTGCAAGGAACCGGATTTTTTTTCTTTCTTTTTGCGGTTGTATTTTGGAAACAGCGCAGGATGTGGTACAATAGTCTTTGGAATGTGAGACACTGATTGGCAGGAGGATGGAAATGATCGACAATCCCAGGCTTCCATACCTGAAAAACCGGGTGAGCAATCTTTCGCTGGAACCCGGTGTATATTTGATGAAAGACAAATCCGGCGAGATCATCTATGTCGGGAAGGCAAAATCCTTAAAAAAACGGGTGAGCAGCTATTTCCGCGATTTGGCGAACCACAATGAAAAGGTCCGCAAAATGGTTTCGCATGTTTATGATTTTGATTATATCGTGACCGACAGCGAGTTTGAGGCGCTGGTGCTGGAGTGCAGCCTCATCAAGCAGCATTCCCCTAAGTACAACATCCTGCTCAAGGATGACAAGGGTTACCATTATGTGCTTGTTTCGGACGGGGATTACCCCAAAATCACTGCGGAAAAGCAGCAGACAGGCGGGGGAAAATACATCGGGCCGTACACCAGCTCGTTTGCGGTGAAACAGTCGGTGGATGAGGCGAACCGTGTATTTATGCTGCCCACCTGCACCCGGAAATTTCCGCAGGAATTTCGAAAATCCCGCCCCTGCTTAAATTATTACATCAAACAGTGCATGGGCGTCTGCCGTGGGAGGATCTCTTCCAAAGAATACTGCGAGGTGGTCAACGAGGCGGTGGACTACATTATGGGCGGCAGTGTGCAGTCGGTAGAGAAACTCACCCAGCAGATGGAAGAGGCTTCCGAAGCGCTGGATTTTGAGCGGGCGGCCCGGCTGCGGGACCGCATCCGCGCCATTCAGAAGGTGGCGGAGTCGCAGAAGATCATCCGCTCGGATGAGGCGGAGCAGGATATCATCGCCTTTGCCGCCGGCGAAGGGACGATCTGCGGTGTTGTGGTCAAGTTCCGCGGCGGTCGTCTGGTGGATAAAGACACCCACCTGTTTGCGGATGAAGGGGATGTGGCTGATGTGCGGCGGGAGTTTTTGTCGCGGTACTATCTGGAAAGGGAAGTTCCAAAGGTGATCGCGGTGGATCAGCTGCCGGAGGACGCCGACCTCATCCTCGACCTGCTTGAGCAGCGCGCGGGGAAAAAGGTGAAACTGTATGTCCCGCAAAGGGGCGAACAGAAAAAACTGCTGGAGATGGCTTACCGCAACGCGACCGAACAGCTTTCCCAGAAGCTTTCCTACACCGCGAAGGAGATCGCCGCGCTGGATGAGCTTGGCACCCTGCTGGGCCTTCCGTCCACCCCGAATTACATTGAATCCTACGACATTTCCAACCTTGGCGACAGCGGCGTTGTGGCCGGGATGGTGGTGTTTGAAAACGCGCAGCCGCTGCGGAGCGCCTACCGGAAATTTTCGATGAAAGAGGTTGTCGGCCAGAACGACTACGCTTGTATGCAGGAGGTCATCCGCCGGCGGTTTAACCGCTATTTTGAGCAGAAAGACACCGGAAAAGGGTTTGGAAGGATGCCCGACCTCATCCTGCTCGATGGTGGCAAGGGCCATGTTTCAGCGGTGGAACAGGTGCTTCGGGAAATGGATATCCAGGTTCCGCTGTTCGGCATGGTCAAGGATGACCGCCATCGAACCCGTGCCATCGCGGTGAGCGGCGGGGAGATCGCTATCACTACCTTCAAATCCGCGTTCCGTTTGGTTTCTTCCATTCAGGATGAGGTGCACCGCTTTGCCATCTCTTACCAGAAGACCGTGCGGAAAAAGAACACCTTTTCCATGCGGCTGACCGAGTTTGAGGGAATCGGCCCCAAAAAAGCGGAAAAACTGTTAAAGACATTCAAAACCAAAACAGCCATGCAGCAGGCGAGCGTGGAAGAACTTGCCAAAGTAGTCTCCATGCCGCCCGAAAAAGCACAGCGGCTGAAGGAATTTTTGCAGACGATTTAAACAGGGAGGTTTTTTATGGTTACCTGTGAACAGGTTCGCGACAACGAAGAAATCAAAACCTATATTCAGGTGGCGGACGACGCGCTTCGGGTGATTGGCTATACCGAGCACAGCTTTGCGCATGTGGGATACGCCGCGGCTCAGGCACGCAAGATCCTTACAACGCTCGGCTATCCTCAGCGGGAAACGGAACTCGCTTGGATCGCGGGCTATATGCACGACATCGGTAACGTGGTCAACCGGGTCAACCACGCGCACAGCGGCGCTCTGATGAGTTTCCGCCTGCTCGATAAAATGGGAATGCCGGCACGGGAAGTCGCTGCTGTGACCAGCGCCATCGGCAACCATGACGAAGGCACAGCGTTTCCAGTCAGCCCGATCGCCGCGGCGCTCATTCTGGCGGACAAGTGTGACGTGCGCCGTTCCCGGGTGCGGAACACCGATATCCCCAGCTTTGACATCCACGACCGGGTCAACTACGCGGTGGAGCGTTCGACCCTTTCGATGCCGGAAAACGGGATCGTTCGGCTGGATCTGGCGATTGACAGTACCATCTCTCCGGTGCTCAACTACTTTGAGATCTTCATGGAGCGAATGCTTCTTTGTACCAAAGCGGCAGACGCGCTTTCCTGCAAATTTGAGCTGATCATCAATGGGCAGAAAATCATTTAGATTTGACAAAGATTTTATAAAAAAGGCTTGACAAATTATACCGTTGTGGTATAATTTAATCAAGATAAGAGAAGAAACAATCAATTACATTGATTTTTATGGAGGAATGAAAGATGAAAAAATTTGTTTGCTCTGTTTGCGGTTATGTTCATGAAGGCGACGCTGCTCCGGAATTCTGCCCGATCTGTAAAGCTCCGGCTTCCAAATTCGTTGAGCAGAAAGAGGGCCTTTCCTGGGCGGATGAGCACAGAATCGGTGTTGCGAAAGACGTTGATCCGGAAATTGTTGCCGGCCTGAAAATGAACTTTGAGGGTGAGTGCACCGAGGTTGGCATGTACCTTGCTATGGCTCGCGTTGCACACCGTGAAGGTTATCCGGAAATCGGCCTTTACTGGGAGAAAGCAGCTTACGAAGAGGCAGAGCATGCTGCTAAATTTGCAGAGCTCCTCGGCGAAGTTGTGACCGACTCCACCAAGAAAAACCTTGAGATGCGTGTTGCTGCTGAAAACGGCGCTTGCGCTGGTAAAAAAGAGCTTGCTGCAAAAGCGAAAGAGCTCGGCCTGGATGCGATCCACGACACCGTTCACGAGATGGCGAAAGACGAAGCTCGCCACGGCTGCGCGTTTGCCGGCCTGCTCAACCGTTACTTCGGCAAATAAGAAACGGCTTGAATCTTACCAAAGGATATGCTATCGTTTTGATGGCATATCCTTTTTTATTTTTACAGGCGGGTGATGAAATGAAAATGGGACGAAAATGGCTTGTTCTTCTTGTTCCGCTGATCGTTTTGCTGTGTGCTGCCGGCTTTTATTTTCTTTGGTACAATGGGGCCTTCGTTTCGGCGAATTCCGCGAATGTTTTTATGGAGGGTTTGGAGTTCGATGGCAAGTTGTATCGTGGGGCTTCCGGTGAACATTACACAGAAGGCAGAACGATTGGAAAAGACGGGAACTGGAAGATTAAAGAAATCAAAGAAGACCCTTCGCACACATTTATTGTCGCCCGTTCTTTTTTGGACCAGAGACTTTATGTTTTAGAAGATTACACAATACCTACCAGCGGTACTGTTACAAAAGCCTATTGGAACTTTAAAGAGATAACCGATGAATCCTTTTTAGAAACGATCAGCAAGCTCAACGCTGAAAAGAAAACGACCTTCACCTTTGAGACCGAAGCCGTTTTTCTACTGACTGATCATCAAAAGATGAGAAGAATCTATCTTGCTTATGAAAACTGCCCCATCGCCACTGTGTATGAAGGCTATTTAGGGGTGGTGGACGGAAGATGGGCCATCACGACGAACAGCGAGGAGATGGGGCTTGTGGAATGCTATGAAATACCGGAAAAGTATGTGGCCGCTTTGGAACCGTATTTTGATTGATCCGGCGGAAGCCGTTTGCAGGTGCTGCGGTGATCTGTGCGTTTTTTCAAAAAAGTGTTGTGAAAGCCAAAGATTTCAGCTGACAGCCCCGTCCAGAAGGTTGATTGGCTGGTTCTTGTGTGCTTTATATTGTTTTTCTAATATTTATAACAAAACTTTGTGCAATTTGTTCTGCGATTTGTCAAAGAATGGCTGAAAAAGAAGTATAGCAGTGCTATCGAAAAAGAATATTTTGTCAGTTGATGCAATTTTTTGTCATGTTGACTAAAAATTTTCCATCAAAACCTGTGTGATTTAACAAATTGCAAAAAATGCACTTGACGAAACATTTTGAAAAGGGTATAATACAAACAATCCTTAGAGCATCGGAGTGGTTGGATGTGCCCGGTCCGGCAAAAAGAACAGGCATTGTCAAATGAGTCGGATTCTTTTTTGCTGGAACGCATTGCGGGGGGCGATGAGGAAGCCACCGCGGTTTTGATCGCGCGTTATCTGGGTGTCATTCAAAAGATTGCTGCCCGTTTTTGCGCGGTCGGCATCGAGCGGGAGGATTTTGTGCAGGAAGGGCTGATCGCTCTTTTGTGCGCGATACGTACCTACTCTTCTGAAAAGGGTTGCAGCTTTAACACATACGTTCGTGTGTGCGCGCTCAACCGCATGAAAACGGCGGCGGAGCGGGTGCAGACAGGCCGTTATACTGCTGTTTCCAATGCTGTTGGGTTGGAGCAGGCGGAAAATCTGCCGTCGGACAGAAGAGAAAACCCGGAAGAGCTGGTGATCGCTCAGGAAACGCTTGACTGGTACGCGAATGAGGTCGGCGGTCTGCTTTCCGAACGGGAACGGGGCGTGTTTTTGCTTTATCTGGAAGGGTATGAACCGGCGCAAATCGCGTATATGCTGGAAGTTTCCGCCAAAGCGGTGTACAATGCGCTCGGCCGTGTGAGGAAAAAGCTCAAGCAGGCTTACTCAAAGCGTGAATGGTAAAATAATAAGGTCTGTTAGCTTAAAAAAAGCGTTGGAGACAAAGAAGCCGGTGTGATTCCGGCGCGGGCCAAAAATATTTCCTTTAGGAGAGTTCAAAATGTATCAAGACAAAACCCTTACTTGCAAAGAATGTGGCGCGGAATTTGTATTTACTGCTGGTGAGCAGGAGTTCTACGCAGAGAAAGGCTTCGTGAACGAGCCGCAGAGATGCAAAGCTTGCCGTGATGCGCGCAAGAACGCTGCAAGACAGGAACGCGAGATGTTTACTGCTGTTTGCGCTTCCTGCGGCGGCGAGGCAAAGGTTCCGTTCCAGCCGCGTGAGGACCGCCCGGTTTACTGCAGCGAGTGCTACGCAAAAATGAGACAGGAATAATAATCCTCTCATTCTGCTCATGGCCAGCCGGTTTTTAAAGGCAAGGAGTTTGTTTTGATTGTTTCGATACGTCAGCAGTTCGAGCATTTATTTTCTGGCGACATAATGAAAGCAGATAAGGCGGCAGATTGTTCTGCCGCCTTTCTTTCTGTCTGTGCGGGCATGGCCTTAGAGGATGTTGCGGCGATTGGGCCGCGTGGTGTGGCAGGCCGCACTTGCCCAAAAGGCCGGGCACTGCTTGCCATGACAATGTTGGCGGCAGGGTGAAACTGTTGCGTATTCAGCCGCATCTGGGCGGCCATGAGGCTGTCGTCGTTTAACGTTTATGTAACCTTGTTCGGGCAGGCAGGGCAAGGGAGACAACTCCTTTCCGGCTTTCCGAAAAAGAAGCAGAATAATCTGTGAAAAAGGGGAAAAACACTCTTGCATTCCCATAGGAAAGCCGATATAATACACATAGAATCAAACAAAAATGGAGGAATTGGCATGGTAGTCACCAAAGACAGCATCATTGGCGATATTTTAGATTTTGACCGTACAACGGCGGAATATTTTTTAGACATTGGCATGCACTGCCTCGGCTGCCCGTCTTCCCGCGGGGAAACGATTGAACAGGCGTGTATGGTACACGGGAACGACTGTGATGAACTGGTCCGCAAATTAAACGAGCATCTTGCTGGGAAATAAGCCGGAACCATTTTCAGGTGTGTGAGGCAACTGCCCACACACCTTTTTTTCGCACAAAATAAATTAATCGTGTAGCGGGTGGTTTGTGCTATGAAACACTTCATGCAGCGTACCGTTGCTTTTTTGGAAAACACTCTTGGATTAAACTACTTAAGCGTCAACTTCAAAAAATTCTCTGCCATGCACTGTTGCTACAACCTGTTTCAGGGTATGGTCGGCGTTTATATTACCACCTTGCTGATGCGTGTTTCCGGGGATGGGAACATTGTAAAGTGGTACAACATCATCAACTACCTGTTTACCGGGTTCATGATGCCGGTTGGTGTATTCGTTATGCGGAAATACACGACTAACCTGGTCACCCGAATCGGCATTGTGGGATTTATCGTTGTTTATGCCATCCTTCTCATCAATATGGATTTTGCCGATACGCTCATGCCGCTTCTTGCGGTTTTAAACGGAACGGCGAGCGCGTTTTACTGGCTGACCTACTCGTCTTATGTTTCTGCGTTCACGGTGGATAACCGGCGGGACGTCGCCCTGGCGTTTATTGGGTTTGTCAACGGCATCATCACCCTCATCATGCCGGCGCTGACGGGCGTCATCATTGAGAAAATCGGCGGTTACCTGGGGTATATCGTTGTATTCAGCCTTTCTTTCCTGGTCGCTGGCGTTACCATCCTGCTCTCTTTCCGTCTGCCGAAGCATATCAATCCGCAAAAAAACAGAGAGACATATTTCAAAAAAGCGCTGCGCAACGTTTTTGTGGACGGATGCTGGCGCTGCGGCATGCTAACCGAGACGATACGTGGTTTCCGCGACGGCGCTTTTGCCTTTTTGCTCAATCTTCTTTTGTTTGAAACGGTGGAAAGCGAGTCGATCGTTGGGCTTAATACGCTGCTTGTCGGAATCGGCACCATCCTTTCGTTTTATGTGGTCGGCAAGGTGGTCAATCCGCGCAATCGCGTCAAGTCTATGCTGGTGGCGACCATCGTTCTGTTGGTGGCGGCTATCCCGCTCGCGTTCGTGTTGAACCCGGTCACCATCATTGCGTTTGCGTTTGTCAACGCCTTTTTCTCGACTTTTATCGCGAATCCTGCCGGCAGTGTCGTGTTCCTGCTGGTTCAGAAAAAATCCGAGCGTGAATCCCGCGAAGAGTATTTTTCCATTAAGGATATGTTCCTTGCGGTGGGCCGCATCATCGGCATCCTGCTGCTGATGGTCTTTCCGGAAGGCCAGATGGGCTATGTTGCCGGAATCATCGCGCTGACTGTGACACAGTTTGTGGTGGCGGGAATGAGCCACCATACATTGAATCTGCTTTCTAAAATCCCCGAGGAGGAACCTGCTCTTGAACAGACCGCTCAAACTGAATAAACGGCTGACGGCGGCTGCGGAACAGGTCCGCCCCGGTGCGGTAGCGGCAGACATCGGCACCGACCACGGTTACCTTGCCTGCGCGCTGGTTTTGTCCGGACGATGCCGGAAAGTGTATGCGTCTGACCTAAACCGTGAACCGCTTGAGCGGGCGGAGGCGACCATCGCGGCGTATGGGCTGAAAGAAGCCGTTATCCCGCTGTTGTCGGATGGTGTCCAAAACCTTCCGGCAAAGGAGGTCACCGACTTTGTCATCGCCGGGATGGGCGGGGACCTGATTGGCTCCATCCTAATGGATGAACGGCTGTACGACCCTGCCAAACGATTCATCCTGCAGCCGATGACCAAAGCGGATGTTCTGCGCCGCACCCTGTACCGAAATGGGTTCGCCCTTACAGAAGAGTCTGCCGTGCAGGACGCGCGGTTTGTTTATTCGGTCATGACGGCGGTTTATACCGGAAACAAAACGGAGGTCGACGAATGGTTCGCGCGCACCGGCCGGCTGGCGATGGCCCCTTTTTTGGGGGATAACCGCCTTTACCTGCTGCACGAGCTGGAGCGGGTGGAAAAGCAGCTTTCCGGGCTGCTGCGCGCCGAACAAAGCGACCGGGCCCGTGTGGAGCAGCTGCGCACGCTTCGGGAGCGGTTTTTAAAGTGTTTGGATTTGGATTGACCGGACAGGGAGGAACGCATGGCACAGGTTCAGCAGATTTACAAATATCTTGATGAAAAATACCCCTTTTCCTTACAGGAGGGGTTTGATAATTCGGGCTTTCTCATCGGTTCCCCTCACAGAGAGGTGCGCCGTTGTGCCGTTGCGCTGGATGTGACCGCAAGCGTGCTCAAGGAAGCGGCCGCGCGGGATGCACAGCTCATCATCACCCATCACCCGGTCATCTTTCACCCGCTCAAAAGCCTTTGCGCGGAAAGCATTGCGTACGAGTGCGTCCGGCTGGGGATGGCGGTGCTTTCCAGCCACACCTGTCTGGATAAGGCGCCCGGCGGTATCAATGACATCCTCGCCGGAATGCTCGGCCTGACCGATGTGACGGTTGCGGAGGACGGCCTGCTCCGGCAGGGGGTTTTTGCAGAGCCGGAATCGCCGGAGGATTTCGCTTCCCGCTGCCGGAAGATGCTTTCGGCGGACGGAGTGCGCGCGGTGCTGGGCGACCGGCCGGTGAAAAAGGTGGCCATCTGCTCCGGTGCGGGCGGCTCGTATGTGGAAGACGCGCTTTTGGACGGCTGCGACGCGCTCCTGACCGGCGAGGTGAAACACCATGAGGCGGTCTTCGCGCGGGATAACGGGCTCACGGTGGTGGACGCAGGCCATTTTGAGACCGAGACGGTCGTGGTGCCCGCGCTGATTCGGGAGCTGAGCGAAGCATTCCCGGAGGTTTCATTCTTTGAACCGGAAGCGAATCGCCCGCTGTTTCGCTGGGTGCGGTAAGCGGCGCAGCTTTGTTTGCGCCGGGGATGCTCCCACTTAGGGGAGAGTGCCCCAAACCCGGTTTTGTGTTCCGCCGTGTCGGATGCAGGCGGGAATGCGGAATGGATGGGATCGATCCTGAAAAAGTAAACGGATTTGCCGGAACGTGTTTTGCTGTGGTACAATAAAAAGCAAAACACGTATTTTATTTTTTGTAGTAGGTGAGACGATTGGCACTGGACGGTGTTTTTTTATCGTGTATTCTGAAAGAATTGCAGGAGGCGGTCGGCGCGCGGGTGGATAAGATCCATCAGCCATCGCGTGAGGAGATCGTCATCACCCTGCGCCATCGCAGCGGGAGCGAGAAGCTGCTCATCAACGTGGGAGCAAGCAGCCCGCGCCTGCATTTTACCGGGGTGACGCTGGAAAACCCGAAGGCGCCGCCCATGTTCTGCATGCTGTTGCGCAAACATCTCGGCGGCGGAAAGCTGATGGCGGTGCGGCAGTTGGGGCTCGACCGGGTAGCCTACCTCGACTTTGAAGCGGTCAACGAGCTGGGCGACCTTGTGACCGTCACCCTGGCGGTGGAGATCATGGGCCGGCACAGCAACCTCATCATCAATGAAAAGGGAAAGGTGATCGACGCGATCAAGCGGGTGGATATGGAAATGTCCAGCGTGCGGCCGGTCCTCCCGCAGATGGATTACACCCTGCCGCCGGTGCAGGATAAGCTCAACCTGTTTGAGGCGGACAACGGGCGGATCTTTGAGGCGGTGCGCGCTTTCCCGAAGGAACAGGCGCTTTCCAAAACGCTGGTGGGGGTTTTGCAGGGCATTTCCCCGCTGTTCGCGCGGGAGGCGGTGCATTACGCCTGCCGGGGGGATGACCCCGCGCGCAGCGACTGTACCGACGAGCAGTTCGACCGGCTGGGCTTCTACCTCAACCGTGTGCGGGAAGACCTTTCTGCGGGGACGCCGCACATCACCATGGTGCTTGACCGCTCCGGCGCGCCGAAGGATTTCTGCTTTGTGGAGGTACATCAGTACGGCGCCGCCATGCTGACCAAGCCCTATGATTCCCCCTGCACTCTGTTGGATGATTTTTATTCCCGCCGCGACCAGATTGCGCGGATGAAGCAGCGTTCCAACGACCTGCTCAAGCTCATATTAAACCGCACCGAGCGGACCCAGCGCAAGCTGGAAGCACAGCGGCAGGAGCTTGCCGCCTGCGGGGAGCGGGATAAGCTCAAAATGTACGGCGACCTGTTAAACTCCAACCTCTACCGGTTGGAAAAAGGGATGCAGCAGGCAACGCTGGAAAACTTTTATGAGGCGGACTGCCCGCCCGTTACCATCCCGCTCGACCCTTCCCGCACCCCGTCGCAGAACGCACAGCATTATTACAGCGAATACCGCAAAGCCGCCACGGCGGAACGGATGCTGACCGACCTCATCCAGCAGGGGGAGGAAGAGCTCATCTACCTTGATTCGGTCTTTGACGAGGTGAGCCGCACCACCGGAGAAAGCGAACTGCTGGAGATTCGTGAGGAGCTTATCGACGGCGGGTATCTGCGCGGTTATCACCGCAAAAATTTGAAACAGCTCAAACCGAAGCCGCCGCTGCGGTTCCGCTCGAGCGATGGGTTCACCATCCTCTGCGGGCGGAACAACAAGCAGAACGACCGGCTTTCCATGCGAGAGGCGCGCAATCACGACGTGTGGTTCCACACCCACAATATCCCCGGTTCGCATGTCATTGTCGTGACGGAAGGCGCCACCCCGCCCGACCGCACGCTGGAAGAGGCGGCGATCATTGCCGCTTACCACAGCAAGGCGCAGGGCTCGGTGCAGGTGCCGGTGGATTATACCGAGATACGCCATGTGCACAAGCCGAACGGCGCGAAGCCGGGAATGGTCATCTTTGAAAATTATCAGACGGCTTATGTCACTCCGGATGAGGAACTGGTCAAACGGCTTGCGGTGGAAAAGCAGAAGTAAGCCTGCGCAGGTTTGCGGCTTTGCAAAACAGCCGCCCGGCGGCATTTTATGAAAAGTTGAATGAACAAAAGCGCCGCTTTTTAAAAAGGCGGCGTTTGTTTTTGACAAAGGCGCTTTTCTGTTGAAAAACGGGCGCCCGTTTGCAAAGAGAGTTTGTGTTTTATAAAGCGGCGATTTGTAAAAGGAGCGTTTGCAGGGTTTGAGAAAGCGACGCCGGTGCTTTTGTGTGCGGCAAACGTTGTGCCGGTGTTTGCGGGGGAACCGAAGGCGCGTGGCGGGTGGTGTTGAGTGGTTCGCGTCAGCTTGTTTCACGGGAACTGCTTGACTTTACGCGTTCGCTTTGCTTGAAACGGCGCGGGTTTGTTTTTGGTGCGGCAAACGGATGTGCCGGTGTTTGCGTACGGAATGATGAAAGCGGCGGCGAGGATGATTCGACGGGCTGTTTTTATCCTGCGTTTGGCAGTGCCGCGTGCTCCAAACCCACTTTTACAGCGTAAAATCGCACGAGACAAACCGTCCTGCCGCAACTTGGGAGCTCAACTGCAAAACAGCGGCGCGAATCCCCGGGAAAACGGCGTGTTTTCGCGCGTGGCACGGTTGACAAACGACGTTTTTGTGGGTATACTAATTTTAATAATCGTTACAGGCAGTGACAGGGAGGAGTAGGCGCAGTTCCCGGCGCAGAGAGAGGAAGCGGTTGGTGTAAGCTTTCGGTCGGGTCGTGTTGAAGTCGCCCTGGAGCCTTGGCGCCGAACCGGTTTTGCGGTTAAGTGCTGACGGTGAGCCCGCCGTTATCCGGGCACGGCATGAAAGTGCCGGCGAGTGCGAAGCAAAAGGCTTCGAAATCAGGTGGTACCGCGGACGTTTGCCCGCCCTGAACAGGTTTGTTCGGGGCGGTTTTCTTTTTGTGGGATATCCGCGTGTTGTATTCAGAGGAGGATTTTATGGCAAAAGAACTGGAAAAGCTCTACAACCCCAAAAGCGTAGAGGACAGGACCTATCAGTTCTGGATGGACGGCGGCTATTTTACCGCGTCGCCCGATCCGGAGAAAAAACCGTATACCATCGTCATCCCGCCGCCGAACATCACCGGCCAGCTCCACATGGGGCACGCGCTGGATGAGACGCTGCAGGACATTCTTATCCGCTACAAACGGATGCAGGGCTACGCCGCGCTCTGGATCCCGGGTACCGACCATGCGTCCATTGCGACCGAAGCGAAGATCGTGGAGGCAATGCGCAAGGAAGGCGTTTCCAAACAGGACCTTGGGCGTGAGAAGTTTTTAGAACGCGCATGGGAGTGGAAAAAACAGTACGGCGGCCGCATTGTGGAACAGCTCAAAAAGCTGGGTACCTCCTGCGACTGGAGCCGTGAGCGCTTTACGTTGGACGAGGGCTGTTCCGAAGCGGTAAAAGAAGTATTCGTGCGTTTGTACGAAAAAGGGCTCATCTACCGCGGGGAGCGTATCATCAACTGGTGCCCGCACTGCAAGACCTCCATTTCTGACGCGGAGGTGGAATACAGCGAACAGGCCGGCCATTTCTGGCACATCAACTACCCGCTCGCGGATGGAAGTGGTTTTGTTGAGATCGCTACCACCCGTCCGGAGACCCTTCTGGGCGATACTGCTGTCGCGGTCAATCCGGAGGATGAGCGCTACAAAGACATGGTGGGCAAAATGCTCATTCTGCCGCTCGTCGGGCGCGAGATCCCGGTCGTGGCGGACAGCTATGTTGACATGGAGTTCGGTACCGGTGCGGTGAAGATCACCCCGGCGCACGACCCGAACGACTTCGAAGTCGGTCTGCGGCATGACCTGCCGGTCATCAACGTGATGACCGACGATGCGCACATCAACGAAAACGGCGGCCGCTACGAGGGCATGAACCGTTATGAGGCGCGTAAAGCCATTGTCGCTGACCTTGAAAAAGAAGGCTTCCTTGTCAAAGTGAAAGACCACAACCACAACGTGGGAAGCTGCTACCGCTGCAGCACTACGGTTGAGCCGCGTGTTTCCAAACAGTGGTTCGTCAAGATGGAGCCGCTCGCCAAACCGGCCATTGAGGCGGTGCGCAACGGCGAGACCCGCTTCATCCCTGAACGGTTTGAGAAGATCTACTTCCACTGGATGGAGAACATCAAAGACTGGTGCATCTCCCGTCAGCTCTGGTGGGGGCATCGCATCCCGGCGTATTACTGCGACGACTGCGGCGAGATGGTCGTCTCCAAGACTGACGTTCACACCTGCCCGAAATGCGGCGGCGCCATGCATCAGGACGAAGACACGCTGGACACCTGGTTTTCTTCCGCGCTCTGGCCGTTTTCCACCCTTGGCTGGCCCGAAGAGACCGAGGATTTCAAATATTTCTACCCGACCTCCACACTGGTCACCGGGTACGACATCATCTTTTTCTGGGTGGCCCGCATGATTTTCTCCGCGCTGGAGCAGACCGGAAAAACCCCGTTTGATACGGTGTTTATCCACGGCATCGTGCGCGATGCGCAGGGCAGGAAGATGTCCAAATCGCTGGGCAACGGCATCGACCCGCTGGTCGTCATTGATGAGTTCGGCGCCGACGCGCTGCGCTTCATGCTCGCGACCGGCAATAGCCCCGGAAACGACATGCGCTATTCGGACGACAAGGTCCGCGCAAGCCGCAACTTCGCGAACAAGCTGTGGAACGCTTCTCGGTTTATTTTGATGAACCTTTCCGACGAGGTGACCGACGAATCCCTGCCGGAGACCCTCACCACCGAGGATAAATGGGTGCTTTCCAAGTACAACGAGCTGGTCCGTCAGGTCACTGAAAATCTGGATAAGTTCGAGCTCGGCATTGCTGTGGCGAAGCTCTACGACTTTATCTGGGATGTTTTCTGCGACTGGTATATTGAGCTGTGCAAGGCGCGGCTGCAGGCAGGCGGGGAGGAATCCCTCTGCGCGCAGAAGGTGCTTGTGTATGTTATGACCAACACCCTCAAGCTGCTGCATCCGTTCATGCCGTTCATCACCGAAGAGATCTGGCAGGCGCTTCCGCACACCGGCGAAAGCATCATGATCTCCCGCTTCCCGGAATACAGCGAGGCACTTGCGTTTGCGGAAGAGGAGCGCGACTTTGAACGTGTGGTGGATGCCATCAAAGCCATCCGCAACGCGCGTGCTGAAATGAACGTTCCGCCTTCCCGCAAAGCGAAGGTGTACATTGGAACACCGTACGCCCAGACCTTTGCCGCCGGCGAAAAATTCTTAAAACGCCTTGCCGGCGCTTCGGAAGTGGAGATTGCGCCCGAGTTCCAGATGGACGGTGCTGTTTCCGCTGTGACCGACAGCGCGCGTATCTTCATCCCGCTTTCCGACCTCATCGACCGGGAGAAGGAGCTGGCACGTTTGAACAAGGAGCTTGCCGCCTGTGAGAAGGATATTTCCATCATCAGCGGAAAACTCGGAAACGAGAAGTTTTTGGCAAAAGCGCCGGAAAAGATCGTGGAACAGGAAAAAGAAAAGCTCGCCCGCGCGCAGGAGCGCATGGCGAACATCCAGCAGAGCTTGAAGGCTCTTGGTTAAAGGAAGTGAGCGTATGACCTGCGAAGAGGCGGTTTCCTACATCCATTCCCAAAAGCGGTTCGGCCCGAAACCCGGGCTCGACCGGGCGCGGAAGCTGCTTTCGCTTGTGGGAGATCCGCACCAAAAGCTGCGCTTTGTGCACATCGCGGGCACCAACGGCAAGGGTTCCACCACCATGATGCTCGCTTCGGTGCTGCGGCAGGCGGGTTACCGCACCGGCAGTTTTATCTCCCCGTTTGTGTTGGATTTCAGAGAGCGGTTTCAGATAAACGGCGAAATGATCCCGCCTGAAAAGTTGGCGGAACTGACCGAACGGCTGAGACCCTTTGTGGAGCAGATGAACGCCGCAGGGGAAACGGTGGCGGAGTTTGAGCTGGTAACGGCGCTTGGCATGCTGTATTTTTACGAGGAGCGCTGTGACATCGTCTGCCTTGAGGTGGGCATCGGCGGATTGTACGATTCCACCAATGTCATCTCCACCCCGCTCGCGGCGGTCATCACAGCGGTCTCGTTCGACCATACCGACATGCTGGGCGACACGCTGGAAGAGATCGCCCGGCAGAAAGCGGGCATCATCAAGCAGGATACCGACGCGGTCTGCTACGCACTGAACCCGCCGGAGGTGGTGGGGGAGCTGATGCGGCAGTGCGCCAAAACGGCGAGCCGGTTGCATCTGCCGAGCCCTGCGGCGGTGAAGGAGATTCGCACCGGGCTGGACGGCACCGGATTTGTGTATGAAGAACAGCCGTACCACATCCCCCTTGCGGGAGAGCATCAGGCGTATAACGCCCTTTCGGTGCTGCAAACGGTGGAGATCCTCTGCCGCAAAGGGTTTTCCATTTCGCAGCAGGCGGTAGAGCAGGGGCTCGCCGCCGCGGCGTTCCCCGCACGGTTTGAGCTCGTGCATGAGCACCCGCTCATCGTCATCGACGGGGCGCACAACCCCGGCGGGGCGGAGGCGCTGGCGCGCACCCTGCGGCAGTTTCCGGCACAGCCCAAGGCGGCGGTCATTGGTGCGCTGAAGGAAAAAGAGTACCAGTATTTGCTCAAGGAGATCTGCCCCATGTGCAAGCGGGTGGTCGCGGTGGACATCCATTCCCCCCGCGCGCTTCCGAAAGAGGAGCTCTGCCGCGCGGCGTCGGCTTACTGCGGTGACTGCGTGACAGAGGCGGAGCTTTCCGCGGCGCTTCGGCGTGCGGCGGAGGCTGTGGGTGAAGACGGCATGGTCATCGTTTGCGGTTCGCTCTACCTTGCGTCGGAGATCAGGGAAACAGCGAAACGCTATCCTCAATAAAATAAAAAGCCCGTACCAGCATGGCGCGGGCTTTTTTGCGCTTGTTTTTCGCTCTTCACGGGCGGGACCGCCTTTCGGCAGCGGTTTATCCCTTGAGCGACCGCGGGAATGATGAATTTTGACGCTGTTCCCAAAACTGACAACTTTTTTACGGACAAGCCTGTATCATAACTGGTACAGGCTTGTTTTTTTCTGCCTGCAAAGATCCGGCAGGGAAGAAGGAGGAATTTTCTTTGAATGTACAGATCAATGTGACCGATGAACAGATCACCGTCTGCCTGACCGGCGAACTGGACCATCACAGCGCGAAACAGGTGCGGGAAGAGATCGACCGCGCGCTGGAATCCAACCGGCCGAACAGTCTGGTGCTCGATTTTAAGAATGTTGGATTTATGGACAGCAGTGGCATTGGGCTGGTGATGGGCCGGTACAAGCTCATGCAGTCGTTCGGCGGAAGCGTCCGGGTGGCCAACACGCCGGGGCATATCAAAAAAGTGATGAAGCTCGCCGGGCTGGACAAGCTCGCACAGATCGACTAGGCGGAGGACAGAAAGATGAAAACACAAAATGAAATGAAGCTCACTTTTCCGAGTTATTCGGTCAACGAGGCGTTTGCGCGCACGGCGGTCGCCGCCTTTTTCGCCCAGCTCGACCCCACGCTCGACGAGATCAGTGATATGAAAACAGCCGTTTCCGAAGCGGTGACCAACTGCATTGTTCACGCTTACCGCAACACCATCGGGCCGGTCTGCATCACCGCGCGGGTGTTGGAGGGGGATGTGGCCTACATAAAGGTGAAAGACCGTGGCTGCGGAATTGAAAATGTGAAACAGGCAATGGAGCCGATGTTTACGACCGCACCCGAAGAGGAGCGTGCCGGCCTTGGCTTTGCGGTGATGGAGAGCTTTATGGACAGCGTGAAGGTTACTTCCAAGGTGGGGAAGGGCACAGCGGTGGTTCTGCGCAAAAAGCTCGCTTCCCGCGCAAACCATGGTTAAAGCGGCAGCGGAACGTGACCGCTTTGTCGAAGCGAACATGGGACTGGTACACGCCTGTGCCAACCGGTTCAAGGGGAAGGGAATCGAGTATGACGACCTGTTTTCCGCCGGGTGCATGGGCCTTGTCAAAGCGTTCGACGCGTTTGACGAACAGCGCGGGGTGCAGTTTTCCACCTATGCTGTGCCGGTCATTTTAGGGGAGATCCGCCGCCTGTTCCGGGACGGCGGTACCGTGAAGGTGAGCCGTAGTTTGAAAGAGCGGTCGGTCAAAGTGCTGCGGGAGCGGGAACGGTTTTTGCAGAGCACAGGAAGAGAACCGGCTGTTTCTGAATTAGCCGAGCGGCTTGACATCACCCCGCAGGAGGTGGTGGAGGCGCTCAACGCGGGAACGCCCGCCATGTCGCTGACCGAAAGTGAAGAGGACGGAGGTGGACAGATCGATGTACGTGTGGATACGCTTGAAGAACAGCTTGCGGACTCGATTGCGCTCAAAGAGGTCATCGGGCAGCTGGAAGCGCAGGACAGGATGCTCATTGTACTGCGCTACTTCAAAGGGAAAACGCAAACGGAGACCGCGCAATATTTGGGCATGACCCAGGTGCAGGTCTCGCGGCGGGAGAAAAAGATCCTCGCGGCGCTGCGGGAACGGCTGCTGTAACAGAAGATACGGCGCCGAATGACCTGTTTGAATTCAGTGAAGAGAAACGGTAAACCGCAGCCGCATTGAGACCGGCTGCGGCTTTTTGGCAATACACCCGGAAAAAGGGTGGGAAAAGGTGTTGTGTTTTTTGAAAAAATAGTGTATAATAAATTCCTGAATCCAGAAAAAATAAGGCAGAGCATGACGTTGTGCAGCGCGGCATGCGGAACAGCGGGCCCTGTGCGGCGGGTTGCCGTGAACCATGTCAGGCGGGGAACCGAGCAGCATTAAGCGGATTTACCTGTGCGCCGCAGGTTTACCTGTTGTTTCGCATGCCGGACTGCATGCAAGAAGGCAGTTTTTCTGCCGTGCTTCTGCCTTTTTTATTTGGTGTTGACCAAAAAGGAGGGTGCAGGAAGATGTACAAGGCGCTTTACCGCAAATGGCGGCCTAAGGTGTTTGAGGATGTTCTTTCTCAGCCGCATGTGACCAAAACACTGCAAAATGAGCTGAAAACAGGCCGCATCGGTCATGCCTACCTGTTTACCGGTTCACGCGGAACGGGCAAGACGACCTGCGCCAAAATTTTTGCCATGGCGGTCAACTGTGAGCACCCGCATGAGGATGGCTCCCCCTGCCTGGAATGTGCCTGCTGCAAGGGAATCGAGCAGGGGTCGCTGCTGGATGTTGCGGAGATCGACGCCGCCAGCAACAACGGCGTGGAAGATGTTCGCCGTCTGCGGGAAGAAGCGGGCTATACACCGGCGGTCTGCAAATACCGGGTGTATATCATCGACGAGGTGCATATGCTCAGCGGCAGTGCGTTCAATGCCCTGCTCAAGATCATGGAAGAACCTCCCGCTCATGTGATCTTTATTCTGGCGACAACCGAAGTGCACAAGGTCCCGGCGACCATTCTTTCCCGCTGCCAGCGGTTCGATTTTCACCGGGTCCGCGCGGAGGACATCGCAAAACGGATTTTATACATCGCTTCACAAGAACCGTTTACCGTTACCGAAGAAGCGGCGGAAATGATCGCGAAGCTGGCGGACGGAGGCATGCGGGACGCGCTCTCGCTGCTCGACCAGTGCGCCGCGTATGATAATGACATCGATTTAAAGACCGTCAGCATGGCGGCCGGCATTGCGGACCGCAGCTATCTTGCACAGTTTGCGGATGCGGTCTCGGCGCAGAACGCCGCGGCGGCGCTGGGCATGGTGGACGAGCTCTACCGCCAGTCGCGGGATCTGGGGCGGCTGTGTGAAGAACTGCTCACCTATTACCGCAACCTGATGGTGGTCAAAACCGTAAAACAGCCGCAGGGGCTGGTCCTCTGCATGCCGGAGGAGCTGGAACAGTTAAAACAGCAGGCTCAAAAGACCGCGCTGCCGGAAATCCTCTACGCTTTGTCGGAACTTCAGTCCTGCCTGGACCGGATGAGCGGCAGCTCGTCCAAGCGGACCGAGTTTGAAATGTGTATGGTGCGGCTGTGTTCGCCCCAGCTCAATTCCACGAGCGAGGCGATCTTAGCCCGTTTGGACCGGCTGGAGACCCAGCTGAAAGCCGGCGGGTTCCAGGCTGGTGCGGCAGACAGGCAGAACGCTGCTTCGGCGGCGGGGGCGTCATCTGTAACGGTTCCTGAACACGCGGTGGAGGAGCAGCCGGTTTTCTACCGGGAGGAGCCCCGGCCGCATGCGGAACCGGTACAGTCGGAAAAAAATGCGTTTTCCGAGCGGGATGAGGCTCCTGCTCCAGTAGAGCAAGAGCGGATGGAACCGACTCATGAGGAGCCTTCCCTGGTACAGCCGGAACAGCCCGCTTCGGCAGAGAAACCGGCAGGAGAAGCCGCATCGGCTGTTTTGCTCGACTGCTGGCCGGAGATTCTGGAACGGCTTTCCAAAACCGACCCGCCTCTTTGCGGTCTGCTCAACGGTTCCACAGCTTACTTGATGGGCGATTCGGTCTGTATCATATCCAACAGCAACATGCTTTCTTCCATGCTCCGCAAGGATGGGGCGGCCGGCCGGCTGAGCGAAGCCATTGCGGCGCAGCTTGGGAAAAAATATCGGCTGCGGGTCCGTTCGGCGAATGCATCCGCGCAGAAAAAAGAAGATGAAAAGCACAACCAACTTGCTAAATTGCTGAAAACGGCGGAGGAATCCGGCGTTGAAGTGCATTTAAAATAACAATTCAAATTCGGAGGGAATTTATATGAAATCACGTTTGCCAAAGGGAATGGGCGGCGGCCCGTCCAACCTCAACGCGCTGATGAAACAGGCGCAGAAGATGCAGGCGGACATCACCGCGCTGCAGGCGGACATTGAACAGCGCGAGTTTACCGCTTCGGTAGGCGGCGGCGCGGTCGAAGTTGTGGCGACCGGCAAAAAGGAACTCAAGAGCCTGACCATCCAGCCGGATGTTGTGGACCCGGAGGACATTGAAATGCTTCAGGACCTCATCATCAGCGCGGTCAACGAAGTGATGCGCACGGTGGAGGATACCACCAACGAGGAAATGGAAAAAATCACCGGGCCGAACGGCGGCGGTATGCCGGGGCTGTTTTAAGCGATGGCCGGTGAATACAATCCGCTCCCTTTGACCAGACTGATAGAGCAGTTCGCTTCCCTTCCGGGAATTGGCGTCAAAACGGCGCAGCGGCTCGCTTTCTACATGCTCACCCTTTCCAAAGAGCAGACCGACGCGTTCGCGAACGCGGTGGTCGAAGCGCATGAGAAAATCAAACGGTGCAGCATCTGCCAGAATTTTACCGACGGAGAGGTCTGTTCCATCTGCTCGGCGGATGAACGGGACCATTCGACCATCTGCGTGGTGGAGGGCCCCAAGGATGTGGTTGCGTTTGAGCGCACAAGGGAGTATAATGGAACCTACCATGTTTTAAACGGTCTCATCTCGCCGATGGACGGCATTGGCCCGGAACAGCTTTCGGTAAAAGAGCTGCTTTCCCGTTTGGGGGATGGCAAGGTCAAAGAGGTCATAATGGCGACCAATCCCACCGTGGAAGGGGAGGCGACGGCCATGTACCTGTCCCGCCTCATCAAGCCGCTGGGTGTGAAGGTCACCCGGCTCGCGTATGGCATCCCGGTCGGCGGTGAATTGGAGTATGCTGACGAGGTGACCCTGTTCAAGGCACTGGAAAACCGAAACGAGATTTAACATTCCGCTGTGGCAGAAAGGTGGTGGTTTTGTGGGCGGAAAGGTGATCGCAGTCAACCGCAAGGCGCGGCATGACTATTTTGTGCTGGAAACCTACGAAACCGGCATTGAACTGTTCGGCACAGAGGTAAAATCTCTGCGTGCGGGCGGGGTAAATTTGAAGGACAGCTGGTGCAGCATTGACGATGGCGAGCTGTTCGTCATGGGGATGCACATAAGTCCGTACGAAAAGGGAAACATTTTTAACAGAGACCCTTTGCGGGTGCGCAAGCTGCTCATGCACAAGAAAGAGATCATGCGTTTGTTCGGCGTGGTCAAGCAGGACGGCTGCACTCTTATTCCTCTTTCCCTGTATTTTAAGGGA
The DNA here is from genome assembly GCA_900552945.1 of uncultured Oscillospiraceae bacterium. Taxonomy (GTDB): domain Bacteria; phylum Bacillota; class Clostridia; order Oscillospirales; family Ruminococcaceae; genus Metaruminococcus_A; species Metaruminococcus_A gallistercoris. The sequence continues at coordinate 13,684 of USBI01000006.1, read as the reverse complement.
TCGCGGGTCAAGCTGGAGCTTGGGCTGTGCAAGGGTAAAAAGCTGCACGACAAGCGGGAAGATATGGCGAAGCGGGACGCGAAACGCGAGATTGAGCGCGCCATGAAAGAGCGTAACCGGTGAGAAGAGGGAAAATAGTATGCTTTGTAAAACCATTGACATTCATGTGGATTATGCGGCCTATCATCTGGAGCAGGATGGTTACCAGCCGCGGCTTTGCACCTACCTTGCCTCGGACAGCACCGGAGCAGAGGTAAAACGCAAGCGCCCTGCGGTGATCGTCTGCCCGGGCGGTTCCTACCGTTTCACGTCGGAACGGGAAGCGGAGCCGGTCGCGCTGGAGTTCAACGTGCGGGGATATCAGGCGTTTGTGCTGTATTACAGCGTGGCGCCCTCCCGGTTTCCCTGCGCACTGTATGAGCTGGCCACGGTGGTCGCGTATGTTCGTTCCCACGCTGAAGAGTGGGGGATCGATGAAAACCGCATTCTGGTCTGCGGCTTTTCGGCTGGCGGTCACCTTACCGCAAGCCTTGGCGTATTCTGGAACAGCGACTTTTTAAAACGGGACCTCGGTTTTACCGCAGAACACCGGCCGAACGGGCTCATTTTGAGCTATCCGGTCATCAGTTCCGGGCCGATGGGGCACCAGGAATCGTTTGAAAACCTTCTGGGCGGACGCTTGGAAGAACGGCGGGAACTGGTCTCGCTGGAAAAGCAGGTGAACGGCGATGTACCGCCCTGTTTCCTCTGGCACACCGATACCGACGAGCTGGTCCCGGTGGAGAACAGCCTTTTGTTTGCCATGGCGCTCAAGGCGCATCATCTGCCGATGGAGCTGCACATCTATCCGCGCGGCGGGCATGGGTTGTCGCTCGGCAACGAGATGACCCGATGCGAGCGGTACGCGAACGAACCGGTCGTTCAGAACTGGATTGAGATGGCCGCGCGTTTCGGGATGATGGACTTTATCAAATAACGGGGAAAATAAATCCCCGAAACATGGGGGCGTAAAGGTTTCGACGGGGATTCTGAATTTTGGTAAGCGGGTAGAGTGGGCGAAAACTCTTTAAAAGTCGCACCTAAATATAAACGCTAAATCTAACACTAGAACTTTAGCTTACGCTGCATAATTAACTTGCGGCTCGTCCATGTCTGAGGACCACGGCGGATTTGGGCGTCTAACAGTGGTGAACGTTCCGCAGGCGAGCCTGTAACCTGCGGAATGTACAGAAGGCTACCGCTTTGCCGGCCTGTTTGTCGGCTTGGAAGAGCGGGAATCTTTCGTAGATAAACTACACCCGTAGAAAGCCTTAAGGACGGATTTTCGGACGGGGGTTCGACTCCCCCCGCCTCCACCATGAAGGGTTGACAAAAAAGATGTCAACCCTTTTTTCTTAGTATTCATGCGGGTTTGCGGGCTTTTGGGAGCAAAATCCGAAAAACGGTTTTACCGTAGATGTCCAAACAGCAAACCGCAGCAAAATCCGCCAAAGCGGAGTTTTCACCTGATTTTTCAGGCTGGGAACTCCGCTTTTTTGCGTTTACCACTCTTTTTTCCCGTTGTCGGAACTGTAAAAGTTTTCGGCAGACATATAGATAGATTGACGAAAGCCCCAAATGGGCCAATTTCAAGCCCTCAAAATACAAGGGGGTAGTGCGCCCTTTTTTAGAACCGCTCCGGCTGAATGGCCGGGGGTTTCCGCTTCCCCCCCCTCTCACACTCTCCCCCCTAATACTTTACCAGCTGGGAAAGAACAAGATAACTCTAAGCTCTAACTCAGCAAAGATCTCAAGTTTTTAACAACCAACAAGAAAGGATGAGCAAAACCATGAACATTGGCATCGACCATGGCTATTACGCAATCAAAACCCGGCATTTTTCTTTCCCAGCCGGTATTGCAGAGTATTCCCATGAACCCTACACCTTGCAAAACACACTGGAATTTGGCGGGAAGTTTTATGTCTGCGGGACCGGCAGGCAGCCGATTCTGCGCAACAAAATGGAAAACGACAATTACTACCTGCTTACCCTTGCGGCCATCGCCAAGGAAATCAAACAGCGAGGTGGAAAAACAGAATGTTCGGTGCGCATTGCCGCCGGGCTGCCTCTGGCTGGATTTGGCCGTGAGAAAAAGCCTTTCCGGGAATACCTTCTGCGTTCTTCCCAGCTGGCAGACGGCCTCCGTCCGGTGTGCTTTAAGTTTGAAGGAATCTCCTACAAAATCACCATCGAGGATGTGAAACTGTTCCCACAGGGCTATTCCGCCATTGCTCTGCATCCGGAACTCATCCAGAATGAGCCTTCTGTTCTTCTCATGGACATTGGTGGATGGACCGTTGATCTGATGCGGCTGGATAATGGTGTTCCCAATGCGGCTACCTGCCGAAGTCTGGAACTCGGTATGATCCGCTGCATTGATGAAACGAAAGAACAGGTCCGCCGGGATACCGGGCTGTCTGTGACCGACGCTCAGGTGGAACGTGTTCTGGCAGGAAAGCCCTGCAGTATGGATGAGGATGCCCGAAACATTATCCAGAAACAAGGGCGGCTTTACACAGAGCGCCTTCTTTCAGCAGCCATGGAATCGGGGTTTGACCTGAAAGCCATCCCGGTGGTGATGCTGGGCGGCGGCGCATCGGTAGTCAAGGGCAACGTGAGCGAACAGGACAGCCTGTGTCGGGTTTTTGCCCTGATAGACGACAAGGTAAACGCTGAAGGTTTTGAACGCATTTTGGGGCAGTTTTCGGGCGGTGTGGGCAAGGCATGAGCAGACCCCTATTTATGTTCCGCCCCAACCTCCAGAATGAAGAACATCGCAGAGCATGGGAAATCCTGCAGGCTGTGCCGGAAGGCCAAAAAAACGCCTTTCTGGTACAGGTGATTCTGGAAAATGCCCAGCGAGAAGAACTGGAAACAATTCTGCGCCGGGTGCTGCAGGAAGAACTCAAAGCTGTGCCTTCCCAGCCCATACCGCAGCAGGAAGAAGCCATTCCGCAGGAGATGATGGGCTTCCTTGGTTCCCTGCTGGAAGAAGAATAACCCCCACATAGCCTTTATTGGTAGTGACGTTTGTTGAGCCTGCTTTGGCTGAAAGGTTGTTGGTGTTGGTAATAGCTTTATCCGTAGTTTTTCGATATGCTTGTGTTGCCCGAAAGGGAAAGAACGAAAAAAAGGAGCGATAGGGCGTGGAAACAAAGGGCGTAACCTGCAAAATCCCGCTGGACCTGCACAACCAGATCAGCGAGGAAATCCGGGACACGGAAAGCACAATGAGCAAGTTCATCGAAATGGTCATTCGGGAACATTATGAGAAAGGGGCTAACAGAATTATGGAAAAAGGAAGAACATTAGCGTTTCAGGTAAGCGAGGAATTGTTCCAGAGAGTCAAGGAATACCTTGAAAACTACGAGAAAGCCTACCATCGCCGCCTCACCCAAAAGGAATTCGTGATCGGGCTGATTGAACAGGCGCTGGAAGAAGCAGAAGAAGAATTCGAAGCCGCCAGAGCCGCCGAATATGAGCAGCAGGCAGAGAACGGCTGGGAACCCGCAGAAACCGCCGAAAACGACGAGGACGAGGAAGTACCCGATGACGAAGAACCAGAGGACTGGGACGAAGAAAACGGTGAAACTGAGGACCCCGGCGAAGAAGAAACAACCGATAACAGCTGGGAGCCTGCGGAAAATGCCGAACTCGATGAGGATACCACGCCGGAAAATGAGCCGGAAAGCTGGGAGCAGGGCGAGGAAGAAGAAACTGAGCCGGATGACAATACCATGGAAACCGGCGAAACCAGTGAAAATGAAGATGAAACCTACGCATAAGACAGTCAGTAACAGCCCGCAGGAAACTGCGGGCTGTTTTCATATATATATATCTTTCAATTAATCCAACAGAAAGGGGCGATGTCCATTGATTGTATGTTAGCTTTTCATAAAGCCTGAAAAGGAGTGTGATAAGAAAAACCATACGATATATTGACCTGTTCTCCGGCATTGGCGGGTTCCGGGAAGGACTCAGCTGTGCCGGAGGATTTGCCTGTGTAGGACATTGCGAGATCGACAAATATGCCGACCGCAGCTACCGGGCACTATTTGACACCAAAGGAGAGTGGTTCTGTGAAGATATCCGAAAAGCCGACCCAAGCGACCTGCCCGACTTCGACTTGCTGTGCGGCGGATTTCCCTGCCAGTCTTTTTCGATTGCTGGACACCGTGGAGGGTTTGCCGACCCAAGAGGTACGCTGTTCTTTGAAATTGCCCGGCTGACTGCGGCAAAAAGACCTGCGTATCTGCTGCTTGAAAATGTTCCCGGACTGCTTAACCATGACGGGGGCAGGACGTTTGCGGCCATCCTCCATACGCTGGATGGATTGGGGTATTTTGTGGAATGGCAGGTGCTTAACAGCAAGGATTTCGGAGTCCCCCAATCCCGAAAAAGGGTGTATCTTATCGGATATCTTGATGAGCGATGCAGAGGAAAAGTATTTCCTTTCACCGAAACAGCAGGAACATCTCTTGTGCAAGTCCTTCCCGGAGCGCAGGGAGAACGAGTGTACTCCCCCGAAGGGATAAGCTGTACCCTTGCGGCGCAGACCGGCGGTTTCGGCGGGAAAACCGGACTGTATGAAGTGGGCCTGCCCATCAAGGAGAACACCAAGAAGGGGTATAAAATGGCGTATCCCGGCGACAGCATCAATCTGGCCTACGCCCAACGGAACACCCGCCGCGGCAGGGTTGGCAGAAAAATCGCCCATACCCTCACCACAAACAGCGACCAAGGCACCTTGGAAGCCCGTGCGGTCCTCACCCCGGAACGGGAAACGGTTCGCCAGAACGGACGGCGTATCAAATCTGCGGAAGAACCCATGTTCACCCTCACCGCCCAAGACCGCCACGGCGTTTTGTTCGGCGGCAGAATCCGGCGTTTGACGCCAAGGGAATGCCTGCGATTGCAGGGATGGACGGATGACCGGATTGATATTGTTTTACCCCTCCAGTCGGACGCCCAGCTCTACAAGCAGGCCGGGAACGGCGTTACCGTTACTGTAGTGGAAGCTATCGGGAAGCGCCTTGCCGCCGCCCATCGGGAGGTGAATGCCATCGATTGATTTAAAAGACCAATACTTCGGCTGCGAAATCGAGATGACGGGGCTCACCCGCCAGAAAGCAGCGGAAGCGGTGGCTTCCCTATTCGGCACCATGGCCCGTCAAACTCACGAATCCCGCATCTACGATCCGTGGGAGGTTATAGACAACGAGGGCAAAAAATGGCGGTTTGTCTACGATTCCAGCATCCACGGCTCGCAACGGATTGGGCGGCAGCAGGTTTCCAATGGCGATGGAACCTACAAGGTGGAAATGAATTCCCCCAAACTGGAATACAGCGAAATGGGAAAACTGCAGGAAGTCGTCCGTGCCTTACGCCATGCGGGGGCTGTGGTGAATCCAAGCTGCGGGATGCACGTCCATGTGGACGCTTCCAAGCATACCCCGCAGAGCCTGAAAAACGCCCTCTCCATCATGTATTCCAAAGAGGATATCCTGTTCAAAGCCTTAAATGTGAATGAGAGCCGGGTGGAGCGCTGGTGCCAGAAGGTGCGGGAGCCCATGCTGGAAAAAATCCGCAAGCTTCCCACCAACACTACCATGGATCGGCTAAGGCAGGAATGGTATGAGGGTTCTGACGGAAGCTATGAGCATTACAACTGGACGAGGTATTATGCCTTAAACCTTCATTCTGTGTTTTACCGTGGGACATTGGAATGGCGCTGTTTTGAAAGCACCCTCCATGCCGGTAAGGTGCGGGCGAACATTACGCTGGCGCTGGCGATCTCCGCACAGGTCATCAACCAGAGCCGGACGGTCATGCGCAAAACCGAGATCAGCGAAAACCCCGCCTTTACCTTCCGCACCTTTCTTTTGCGCCTTGGCCTCATCGGACCGGAATACAAAAATGTGCGGGAGCATCTGCTCTCGAACCTCCCCGGCGACCGGGCATGGCGATATGACAAATCCCAATATCCCAGCCTGCAGAACCGCCAAAACCATGAACGATAGGAGATGATCAAAACCAAAGAAAAACTTTATTTTGCGTATGGTTCTAATATGAACCTGAATCAGATGGCGTTTCGCTGTCCGGATGCAGAAGTTGTGGAATCCGTCCGGTTAGAGGGATACCGCCTTGCGTTCCGCACCAATGGCGGCGGGAATGGCGTTGCCACCATTCTGCCGGAAGAAGGAAGCTATGTGGACGGCGTCCTCTGGCGTATTTCCGAACGGGACGAACAGCATCTGGATCATTACGAAGGATTTCCCTTTTTATATGGGAAAGAGCCTGTTACAGTGACAAATCAGGACGGAGTCAGACGGGAAATCATGGCCTATACCATGAACAGCCCGTATAAAGACAAACCCGCCATGCCCTCTGTTTCCTATTTGGAAGGTATTCTGAATGGGTGCAGACAAAATGGGATCGATACCCAAACTGTGATCGAAGCGGTTCGCTGTACACAGCAGGAACTGCCTCAGAAGGTAGTCCCTCACAAAAAACAGCGCCATCCCAAACACAAAGAAGAACGATAAATTGACTTGCCCCCGTAGGTTGAGAGTTTTCTTTCAGCCTGCGGGGGCATTTTTTATTTTATCCGAAAGGAGAACTTCATGAAAAAACATCTAAAAAGATTTCTGTCCATGATGATGGCGGTGCTTCTTTGCTTTGGTATTGTACCAAGCAACGCTTTTGCCGCTGAATACGACTATGATGGATATATCTCCATGATCGACTATAACGGCAGAGGATATTCTCTTAGCTCCAGCCTTCCGGCACCATTTGGTGGATACAGCACAGATAAATTTACTGAACTGCGAATTAACGATTTAACAGCTTTCCGCACTGCCTATTGTATCCAGCTTGGCGTGGCAACCCATACCGGGATTGGCTATGACCAGTCGGATGATTATGCCGCCCTTACCACGGAACAGAAAGCAATGATCAACACTGCTCTGACCTTGGGATATAACGTGGAAACCGGCACTAAGTACGGCGGGAGCGCCATGGATGAATACATTGCCACCCAAATCCTCATTTGGCTGATTGCCCACGGGCAGCTTGGCACCGGATATGAAAACCAGATCGTGAATGAAATTACTGCCAACAGCCCTGCGGCAAAGACGATCTTTCAGAAGCTGAGGGAAAACGTGGTAACTTATCACACCATTCCATCCTTTGCCACCGAGAATCCCAGTGCGGTCGGCGCATACACCCATGACCTCAAATACAATGAGGACACTGGAAAAAATGAAACCACATTGGTGGATGAAAACAATGTTCTCAAAGATTTTTCCGTCAGTTATCCGGGTGTGGATTTTTCCATCAGCGGGAACAAACTTCATGTTTCTACGGATAAAAAGGAATTCGGTACAATCACCGCAGAAAAGGAACTGCCTTCCTCTATCCCCGGTGTTGTAACAGGCGGCACCAAATACTGGCTGCGTAATGAATACCAGAATGTAGTCACTTTTGACGTCAAAGGCTCCGCTGAACCCGTAAAGTGCTATTTTTCCCTTGAGATCAAGGCGGGTACCCTGCAGCTTGTGAAAACCTCCGAAGATGGCGAGGTTTCCGGCATTCCTTTTCATATTTCCGGGAATGGAATCGAAAAAGACGTGGTGACCGGACCGGACGGAACCATCCGGGTAGACAATATCCAAGCTGGAACATACACCGTAACGGAACGTGCCCCGGACAAATATGTCCAGCCTGAATCCAAGCAGGTAACCATCTATCCCGGCCAGACTTCCAGCGTGAGCTTTTCCAATATTCTGAAGAAATTTACGGTTGAATTGGAAAAGGTGGATTCCGAAACCGGGGAAGCACAAGGCGATTCCAGCTTGGATGGCGCTTTATACGGTATGTTCAAAGGGGAAAACCTGCTGGATACCTATACCACAGCAAACGGGGGCAAATTCACCACCAAGGAATACCCCTGCGGATCGGATTATACAATTCGTGAGATTACACCCAGCGAAGGATACCTGCTGGACGAAACTATCTATCCGGTAGGCGCAGAACCGGGAAATTTCACCTTGGAAAACAACAGCATCCCCATGACCGTTACAGAGGATGTTATCCTCGGTAGCATTGCTATCACCAAGCATACGGATAAACCAGCCAATCCGGATCAGGAAGAAGCTGTCCCGCAGGTAGAAACACCCAATGAGGAAAGCAACGCCGCAGAAAATACACCGGTTCCCGAAACACCGGACACTGAACTCACAGAGAACAGTTCAATGGAAGAAACAATGGATTCCTCATCCACTCCGGAAAGCAAAGAATCCACAGCACCTTCAGAAGAACAGCCTGCGGAGAGCAGTTCTGTTTCGGAAAGCCAATCTGAACCTGTAGAAAATGTTGATTCTGAGTCGGAAGTTATCCCATTGGCTGCCGGGCTTAAAGCCGATCCTTCCGCTTCCCTTTTGAAAACAGTATCCAATAATGAGGTGCAGATCGAGCAGCCGGAAGAAGGAGCGCAGTTCCAGATTTATCTGGCCAGCGCAGGCAGCTATGAGAACGCAAAAGAAACCGAGCGTGACCTGCTGACCACCGATTCCTATGGATTTGCCCGTTCAAAGGATCTTCCGTATGGCTTGTATGTGGTGCATCAGACCAAAGGTGCGGAAGGACAGAAATTTGTCCCGGACTTCTCCGTGTTCATTTCCGAGCACGGTAAAACCTATTATTTTATTCTCAATAACCCCACCTTTACCTCGCTCATCCGCTTTGAGAAGAAAGACGCCGAATCCGGCAAAATCATTCCTCTGGCGGGAACAGCAGTCAAAATCCGCAACACCGATACCGGCGAGTGGGTGGTACAGCATATCAACTACCCCAGCCCCATCGATATCGACACTTTCGTGACGGACGCCACAGGAACCCTCATGCTGCCGGAACCGCTTCCGTTTGGAAATTACGAGTTGTATGAACAGCAGAGTCCATGGGGATATGTTCTTGACAAAGAGCCGGTTCCCTTTGTGGTAGACGGTTCACAGGACGTGGTTACAGTGGAGAAATACAATATCCCGCAAAAGGGAACGATTACAGTCTCCAAAGAGGGCGAAGTATTCAGCCATGTTGTAGAATCCGGCGGGATGTACCAGCCTCAGTATGAGGTGCAGGGCCAGCCGGGCGCTGTTTATGAGATCACAGCACTGGAAGATGTTATTACCCCGGATGGAACCGTCCACCTGAAAGCAGGCGAACTGGCGGCTGCTTTGACTACCGGAAGTGACGGGACCGCCACCTCGGAACCTTTGTATCTCAGCCGCTATCAGGTGAAGGAAATCACTGCGCCGGATGGCATGGTAATCGATCCTGAACCCAAGGAAGTGGTTTTGTCCTATGCCGGTCAGGAAGTAGAGATCACCTCTGTAAGCGTTGGCTTCGTCAATGAACGCCAGAAAGTGGAGATTTCCCTCAAGAAGCTGCTGGAACAGGACGAAACCTTCTCCCTCGGCATGAATGAGGAATGGAAAAACATTACTTTCGGACTGTTCGCTGCGGAACAACTGACCGCCTCCGATGGTACCTCCATCCCGGCAGACGGGCTGATGGAAACCATCGGCATTGACGAGAATGGAAATGCCGTATTTACAACCGACATCCCCTGCGGGGCTTCCCTGTATGTGCAGGAAATCGGAACCGACGATCACTACATTTTGAGCGACAAAAAATACCCTGTGGTGTTTGAGTATGCCGGACAGGATGTGGCGAAAGTGGAAATTGAAGCGAACGATGGAGAAGCCATTGAAAATACCTTAAAGCGCGGCAAGGTATCCGGCTGGAAGGTCGATCAGGATGGTTTTGAATTAGGCGGCGCTGTTATCGGCCTGTTCCGTTTTGACGAAACGGAGTTTACCGAAGAAACCGCCCTCATGGTCACCGAGAGCAATGAAATCGGGTACTTTGAGTTTGACAAGGTGCCTGCTGGAAACTTCCTCGTGCGTGAAATCGCACCTCCCAAAGCCTTCGTATTGACGGAAGAAATCTTCCCGGTAGAAATTACTGAGGACGGACAGACCATCGAAATCACCATTGAAAACCAGATCATCAAAGGTACCGCCGAAACCATAAAGGTGGACGCCGATTATCCGGACCACAAGCTGTCCGAGGCTGTTTTTGAAGTTTATGCCGATGTGGACAATAACGGGGAATTCAATGCGGATATCGACAAGCTGGCAGGTGAAATGACGGAAACCGAACCGGGTCTTTACCAGATGAAGGATCTTGTGTATGGAAATTACTTCCTGCATGAGAAGGAAGCACCAGAATTTTTCGAAAAGGATGACGGATATTATCCTTTCTCCATTACGGAGAATGAAGCGATTGTCCGCATCGAAACCGAAGCTGGCGTAGGCTTCCTGAACAAAGCGCAGACTGGTTCCCTGAGGGTAGTAAAGACCGCCGATGATGATAAGATCGAAGGGCGCACCTTCAAAATCAGCGGTACTGACTTCATGGGCAATGCTTATGAGCAGGAATTCAAAACGGATGAAAACGGTGAGATCAACCTCACTCTCCGTGTGGGAGAATACACCGTATCTGAAGTAGCTGGCGAAGATTCCGAAAAGTATATTCTGCCTGACGATCAGACCGTAGAAATCAAAGCAGGCGAAACAACGACCATAAAGATGCATAACAAACTGGTGCCGGAGGTTCCCTCTGTTCCGCAGACCGGTGATAACCCGTGGATGCCTGCCATCCTTGGCACTCTGGCAGGCTTGGCAGTTTTGTCCGGCGGCGCTCTGCTTTTCCTGCGCTATACAGGTAAAAAGCGCAAATCTGCTGATCAGGCCGATGAGGATCAAGGCACAGAAGAATGAAAATCTTTCTAAAAGGATTTTGCATCGGCCTTTTGTGCCTGAGCTTATTGGGACTTCTCTGGTTTTTGGTTTTACAGCCGGGGCTGACCAATGGAGAAACACAAGCCCTGAAAAAAGAATACGCACAGCCTCTCCCCGGAGCCGAAAGCTCCGGGGTTTTACCGGCTGGGAAAGAACAGCCGGAACCGGAATCCCTTGTGGACCTTCCCGCTTTGCAGGCTGAATACCCGGACATCAAAGGCTGGATTTCTATTCCCGGCACCTGTGTGGATTACCCGGTTTTGCAAAGCAGCGCCGATGATCCCGAATACTATCTGCGGCGTACCTACAAGGGAGAATGGCGCACTGCCGGAAGCCTCTTTTTTCAATGGGATTGTTCCGCAGAGAGCCAAAATACCGTGGTCTACGGGCACAACATGAATGACGGGACCATGTTCGCTGTTCTTCAAAAGATGGCTGATGAAGCCTTCCGCAAAGAACACTCCAAAATCCTGCTGCAGACCAGCGATGGACTGCGGGAATACCAAATTGCGGCTGTGCTGAAAACCGATATCACAAAGCTCCCGTTTAACCGCACTGAATTTGCGGATCATGCGGATTTTCTGTTTTTTCAGAAAGAGCTCTTCGCACAGTCATTATACGAATCCCAAACCATCCCCGGCGAGGACTGCCGCCTGCTGACGCTCGTCACCTGTTCCTATGAATGGGAAAACGCCCGCACGGTGGTCATCGCCGCAGAAGTGAGGTGAGAATCAATCAATGGAACCAAAAGCAATTATTTTGATCTGTTTATGCGCTGTCATTTTGGGCGGCCTTGTGTTCCTGCATATTCGTAACCGCAGGAAAAAATAGCGTAAGAACCAATCGGACGGGGCGCTGCAGAGCGCTCCGTCCCTATTTTTATCATATTGGAGGGATTGATTGAAAAAACTTGGACTTTTGGATGTGGTAGCCGAACAGCACCGCACCTTTATCTCCAACCTGCGTCTGCTGCCGGAACTCAAATGGGCGGCGCTTGGCGATCTGTACCGCCTGCCGGACAAGGAAAGATACCCTTTAAAGGAATGGGAAGAAGCGGTGTCTTATCTGTTGGGCTGCGAGGTGCATTTTGAAAACTATGAAGCAATCGGGAAAAGCCTGAAGCCCTTTTCCCTGCAAGTGAGGTGATCTGCCAGAATGCGAGTATTACTTGTAGAACCGGGCAAACCAGCCCGGCCTGTTGAGATGAAAAACGACCTTCATGAAATGCAGCAAATGGTAGGCGGCCCCATTCAGGCACTTTATCCGTGGGAAGAACCTGTTGCTATTGTCTGCAATGACGAAGGGAAAAATATGGGGCTGCCGCTAAACCGTGTGCTTGAGAACTATGACATAATTGCGGGAGCTTTTTTTGTCTGTGGTATTCAGGGGGAAAACTTCTCCAGCCTGACTGAAAAACAAATGCAGAAGTATCAGCAGATGTTTATAAGCCCTGAGAAATTCATCCAAACACCGGAAGGGCTTTTGTGTATCCGAATAAACCCTGTGGTAAGCCCAAAAACCAAAAAGCCCCCGAATCATGAACGATAAAGGAGAATGCCATGAATCAATTTTATACTGCTGAATCTGTTACGGAAGGGCATCCGGATAAGCTGTGCGACCTCATTGCCGACAGTGTGCTGGATGAATGCCTTTCCCATGACGCCCTCTCCCGTGTGGCCTGCGAAGTGATGGCTACCAGAGGGCAGATCATTGTTGCCGGGGAGATTACCAGCCTGTATGAACCTTCTATCCCGTCGATTGTTCGTTCAGTTCTCCGAAAAGTAGGCTACAATCCGGCCCGTTTTGCTATCCAGTGCCTCATCCATAAGCAAAGCCCGGACATCGCCGCAGGTGTGGACTGTTCGTTAGAGCAGCGAAGAAATGTGGATGGGAGCAGTCCCTCTCTGCAGCTCGGCGCTGGCGATCAGGGCATCATGGTGGGATATGCCTGTTCGGAAACCTCGCAAATGCTTCCTCTGCCGGTTGTGCTGGCACACCGTCTGACCAGCGCTCTCACCATCGCCCGAAAATCCGGGGCAATTCAAGGACTAAGGCCGGACGGGAAAGCACAAGTCACCGTGGAATATGATGAGGATGGAAAACCATTCCGGCTGGATACCGTTGTGCTGTCTGCCCAGCACAGCGCTGAAATCCCCGCCGATGAACTCTGCTTCGAACTGACGGATAAAGTGATTGCCCCTGCTTTGCAGGTCCTGCCACCGGATGAGGATACAAAAATTTTAATCAATCCAGCCGGAAGGTTTGTGCTGGGCGGCCCGGAAGCAGATACCGGTCTCACCGGACGAAAACTCATGGTGGACAGCTTCGGAGTGTTCGCGCCTCACGGCGGCGGTGCTTTTTCCGGTAAGGACGCCACCAAAGTGGATCGCTCCGGCGCATACATGGCCCGATATATTGCTAAAAACCTTGTGGCGGCGGGTTTGTGCGAACGGTGTCAGGTTACACTGGCTTATGCTATTGGGGCAGCCCAACCGGTGATGGTGGAAGTAGATACCTTTAAAACCGAAACGGTCTGCGCCGATGACTGTCTGGCAGATGCGGTAAAACTGGTGTTTGGGTTAACGCCTGCCGAGATTATCGCAAAACTGGATCTGTTATCACCGAGATATACTGGGACCGCCGCCTATGGACATTTCGGCAGGCCGGAGTTCCCGTGGGAACGCACCGATCAGGCGAAAATCCTGCGGGCGGCTGTCATTTAAGTAAGAAAGATTAACTATTAAAAATCAACCCCGAAAATGAATGGTGGTGGTGAAAAAGA
>USBI01000005.1 GCA_900552945.1 uncultured Oscillospiraceae bacterium | reverse complement strand
AAATCAGCAACATTGTGGAGCTGATGAAGCTGGCCGCGCTGGTAGAGGATTTCCCGCCGGAGACCGACCGCATCCATCTGGCAAACGGAACCCTCATGCAGGATGGCACCTTCACGGAGGGCAGGCCGGAGATCGTCCGCTGCCGTTTGCCTGTGGCCTACAATCCCAACGCCCCCACGCCGACCCGCTGGCTGGCTTTTCTGGATGGGCTGCTTTACCCGGAGGACATCCCCACCTTGCAGGAATATATCGGCTACTGCCTGATTCCCAGCAACAAAGGCCAGCGGATGATGGTCATAAAAGGTAACGGCGGTGAGGGCAAAAGTCAGATCGGCGCGGTGTTGTCCGCCCTGTTCGGGAGCAACATGAAGGACGGCAGCATCGGTAAAATTTCCGAGAACCGTTTTGCCCGCGCTGATCTGGAACACATTCTGCTGTGTGTGGATGATGATATGCGGATGGAGGCGCTGCGGCAGACCAACTACGTTAAATCCATCGTCACCGCGCAGGGTAAGATGGATTTGGAGCGTAAAGGTAAGCAGAGCTATCAGGGGTGGATGTCTTCCCGCTTGCTGGCATTCAGCAACGGCGACTTGCAGGCCCTCTTTGACCGAAGCGACGGCTTCTATCGGCGGCAGTTGATTTTGACCACCAAAGAAAAACCTGTTGACCGTGTGGATGATCCCGACCTGGCCGAGAAAATGAAAGCAGAGATCGAGGGTATCTTCCTATGGGCTTTTGCGGGATTGCAGCGGCTGATAGCGAACAACTTCAAGTTCACCGAGAGCCAGCGTACCAGAGAAAATCGGGAGGCCGTCAAGCGGGACAACAACAATGTGTTCGATTTTCTGGAATCCGAGGGCTATATCCGGCTGAAAGCGGATGCGTCCATCAGTTCAAAGGATTGCTACGACATTTACCGGATGTGGTGCGAGGAAAATAGTCTGACTGCACTCAAACGTCGCAGTTTTAGCGATGCGCTGGTGGCCGCCTGCGGCAAGTACAATCTGGAACACTGCAACACGATCACTAATTCGGCGGGACGCCGGGTTTGGGGCTTTATGGGCATTGAGGCAGTGGCAAGGCCGCATATAAACGAGTTTACGGACGCTTCACAGTGTACGTACGTACCGGAAGACTGGCGGGATTGATTTCCGATCTGGTCGCCGGTACGTATGTACGCAGCGATTGACCCTGTTACCTCATATATTGTAGAGGCGCTTCATTTGGATAAAGTGGTCGTGCCCATTTTGGGTACACCTATTTTGATGTGTAAAAGTGGTTATGGATATTTTGTCCACCACCAGAACCGTGAAATTCTTCGCGCTTTTGTGCTGTGAAATAGGTGTGGTCATTTTGACCACACCTGAAGCGGTCAGTAAAAGCGGTGATTTTGCAGGCATATTTTAGAGCAATCTCAAAACAGCGAAATGTTTCTCTTTTATCCGTATACAGTTCGCCGGATGGCGGCTCACGGAACGACGTACAGATTGCAGCATTTTGTGACAATACAGCCCGAACAGTGAAAAGTCCCGCATTTCTGTAAAGTCGAATATTCCGCCGTTGACCAACGATACGCAGGGAATCATTTCTATCGCAAAACAGCATTTGCACAAATTTCACCATTGACCAAAGCCGGTGCGCTCCCCAGCGTAGCCGGTTCTTTTTATGACGCAACCGAAAATCATGTTTTATCTATCAAGTGACAAAGGGCTTCACTTGCGAAAATGGAGGAATATATTTTATGAAGTCAAGTATCCGAAACGAAATCAAGGCGCAGATCATCCGCGCCGGTTACACCATGCAGGAAGTCGTTGACCAGCTGCACGATGAGTATGGGTGGAGCGACAGCGTATCCAATCTTTCCGGAAAATTGCAGCGGGAATCGCTGCGGTATCGGGAGGCCGTGGAGTTGGCTGACGTGCTGGGATATGACATTGTCTGGCAGAAACGGAGGGATTGAGTATGGAAAAAGCACAATACGCGATTATGCGATTTGCCAAATATAAGGGGCCTGAAATCGGCAATATCGAGGCCCATAACGAGCGCACAAAGGAAAAGTACGCCAGCAATCCCGATGTGGATACCAGCCGAAGCAAGTACAACTTCCATCTGGTCAAACCGCCCGGCAAGTACCGGGCGGAGTCAGAGAGGCAGATTGCTGCTGCCGGATGCCGTACCCGGAAAGACAGTATCCGTATGATCGAGACGCTGTTCACTGCCAGCCCGGAGTTCTTCAAGGGGAAGAAACGGGCGGAGATTCGCGTGTTTTTCGAGGAAGCCCTGCACTTTCTGGAACAGCATCAATCCAAAGAGACAATCATATCTGCTGTGGTGCATATGGACGAGAAAACGCCTCATATGCACCTTTGTTTTGTCCCCCTGACTGAGGACGGCAGGCTTAGCGCCAAAGACATTATGGGCAACAAAAAGAAGCTGACATGGTGGCAGGATGAGTTTTGGAAACACATGGTCAAGAAGTTTCCAGATTTGGAACGCGGTGAGAGCGCCAGCCTGACCGGGCGCGACCACATTCCGCCCCGCGTGTTCAAGGAGATGACCAGGTTGACCAAACAGAAGGAAAAACTGGGGCAGTTGCTTACCGGAATCAATCCTTTCAACGCCAAAAGCCGGGCGGAGGAAATCTGCAAAATTCTGGATACCTATATTCCCAGCGTAGAGAAGATGGACACGCTGCTGCGGAAATATGGTGTGGCTTTTACGAAAACAGCATCCGAAAATAAAAAGTTGAAAACAAAAAATGCTGAATTGGAAGAATCCCTTGCATCGGCGCAGAAGGTCAGCACCCTAAAGCAGATCGAAGACCTCAAGCTGCGGCGCGACTATGACAGTGCTGTGGCGATTTTGGAGAAGATACCGGCAGAAGTATTGGAATTTTACAAACAGCCTCATAGAAAAGAAAGGGAAAATGCCTATGATAGATGAATGGAGCGGTTTTGCAGACCTGCTGGCCAACCTGATTGAAAAGTATGTTTCGGAATTGGATGTTGAGAACTTGCCCGCACCGGCAGTATCGTTTGATAATCAGGATAGCGCAGCAAATAAAAAAGACTCTGAGTTCAATGCGGAAGCAGTTGAAAGCAAAATTGCTGCATGATATAATAAACGTGATATAATCGTCCAAACAAGAGGATGGGTCTACTCCCTGTCCTCTTGGAACATAAAAACGGAATCAGATGGGAGCGTGAACAAATGGCGGAAGATAAAATGAGACCAAATCAGGGCCAGGGTGAGATTGTAATTTATCAGGCGGAAGATGGACTTACAAAGGTAGAATGCCGGTTTGTGGACGAAACCGTTTGGCTGACACAGCAGCAGATGGCGGAACTGTTCCATACGTCCAGAAGCAACATTGTGGAGCATATCGGCCACATCTATGAAGAAGGCGAACTGGATGAGACTTCAACCTGTCGGAAATTCCGACAGGTTCGAATGGAGGGCAACCGGCAAGTAACCAGAGAGCTGCCTTTCTATAATCTGGACATGATCATTTCTTTGGGGTACAGAGTAAAATCTTTGATTGCCACCCAGTTTCGCCGGTGGGCCACTGAGCGCCTAAAAGAATATATGATCAAGGGCTTCACGATGGACGATGAGCGCCTAAAAAATTTGGGCGGTGGCAACTATTGGCGCGAACTGCTGGAACGGATTCGGGACATTCGTTCTTCGGAAAAAGTCATGTATCGTCAAGTGTTGGACTTGTACGCCACCAGCGTGGACTATAACCCCAGAAGTGCGGAATCTGTTGCGTTTTTCAAAATGGTGCAGAACAAGCTTCATTATGCAGCGCATGGACATACGGCTGCGGAAGTGATCTATGAGCGGGCCGATGCGGATAAGCCATTTATGGGGCTTACCACCTTTTCCGGGGATTTTCCCACGGCAAAAGATATTGGGATTGCCAAGAATTATCTGACGGAGGAAGAACTGCGGGTTCTGAATCAAATGGTATCCGGTTATTTCGACTTTGCCGAGGTACAGGCCATTCGTCACCGGCCCATGTATATGAGTGATTATGTGGAGCAGCTGGATAACATTCTTCGGGCGACTGGGGAAGAAGTATTGACCCATGCAGGGAAAATCAGTCATGCACAGGCGATGGAAAAAGCGAAAGCAGAATATAAACGTTATCAAGCACAAACCCTTTCCCCTGTCGAGGAAGAATATCTGAAGACCATCAAACAGTTGGGGAAAACGGCCAAGACGGAAGCGGAAAAGCAGGATGATACTTCTAATCCAAGTTAAAATAGCCAATCCAATTTTTCGATTGGCACCACATGAGGAAGATTAAGATGCAGAAAGAGAAGATAAAAGTTTACACCTATACCAGAGTCTCCACCGCTATGCAGGTGGATGGCTATTCGCTGGATGCACAGAAAGCCAAAATGAAAGCCTACGCAGACTATAACGATTATGAGATCGTCGGTGAATATGAGGACGCGGGAAAGTCTGGAAAATCCATTGAAGGCCGGGCGCAATTCAGCCAGATGATGGAGGACATCAAATCCGGAAAAGATGGCGTGTCCTATGTTCTGGTATTCAAATTGTCCCGCTTCGGCAGAAATGCGGCGGACGTGCTTTCTTCCCTTCAGGTCATGCAGGATTTTGGCGTCAATCTGGTATGTGTGGAGGATGGCATTGATTCTTCCAAAGACGCGGGCAAATTGATGATCTCCGTCCTGTCTGCTGTGGCGGAGATTGAGCGCGAAAATATCCGTGTCCAAACCATGGAGGGCCGTATCCAAAAAGCAAGGGAGGGCCGCTGGAACGGTGGCTTTGCCCCCTATGGGTATCAGCTGGTGGATGGGAAACTGATTATCAACGAGGAAGAAGCGGAGGCGATCCGCGTCATCTATGACCAGTATGTACATACGGATATTGGTGCAAACGGAATCGCTAAATATCTGGAGAACCATGGCATCCGCAAAATCCCCCGGCAGAATGGGAAGAATCCTCTGTTTGACGCACATTTGATTCGCTTGATTTTGAAAAATCCGGTGTACTGCGGGAAAATCGCCTATGGCCGACGCAAGACGGAAAAAGTTCGTGGCACAAGAAACGAATATAAACTGGTGGAGCAGGACAACTATTTGCTTGCAGACGGGCAGCATGAAGCGATTGTTTCAGAAGAAGTCTGGCAAGCGGCGCAGGTGAAGCTGCTGGCACAAGCAAAAAAGTATGAACACGTCAACCGCGGGAAGGACGAGCATGTACATCTTCTTTCCGGCATTGTAAAGTGCCCTGTCTGCGGAGCAGGAATGTATGGGAACAAAAGCATCAAGCACAAAGCGGACGGCACCAAGTATAAGGATTTTTACTACTACGGCTGCAAGCACCGTACCATGATACGCGGGCATAAATGTGACTATAAAAAACAGATTCGGGAAGAACTGCTGGACGATGCTGTAGCAGAAGTCATTGTAAAGCTAGTGAGCAATCCGAAGTTTGCTGCCATGATGCAGGAAAAAATCAACATGAAGGTGGATACTGCCGCCATTGACCAGGAGATTGCAAATTACGAAAAGCAGCTTCGCCAGCACTATTCCATCAAATCAAAGCTGGCAGAAGAAATTGACTCTCTCGACCCGGATGACCGGCACTATGTGCGGCGCAAGGCTGATCTTGATGACCGCCTTTACAGGATGTATGATAAGATTGAAGATACAGAATCGTCGCTGATTGCTGCCAGAGCTAAAAAGCAGGCCATTGAAGCAGAAAAGCTGACCGGCGACAATATCTATAAAGTTCTGATTTATTTTGAGAAACTGTACGGCGTGATGAACGATGTGGAGCGGCGTCAGCTGATCGAGGCGCTGATCTCGGAGATACAGATTTACCCGGAGCGGCAACCTAATGGACAGTGGCTGAAATCCATCAAATTTAAGCTGCCTATCATTGAGGAAGATATGAGCATCAGTTTGGACAATGAAGAACAAGCTGAGACGGTAGTACTGCTTTCCCACAAAAAACCTGACAGCACAATCAGCGTAAAAGTGGAGTTTGGCGAGGGAGAGGGCAAGGTGCCACTTGATAATATCGCTAAAAGAGCCGAGGCGTACAAGCCGAAAGAGCGAGTTACCTACAAAATGATAAAGGAATACATAGAAGCGAAGTATGGCTTCAAAGTACATACCGCTTATATAGCAGAGGTAAAGAAAAGTTTGGGCTTGCCAATGTATGATGCCCCTAATGCGGTAGAAGAATTGAAACAGCCGAGAAAACATCCGACAGCAGAGAAAGTGGAGGCAATTAAAGATGCGTTAAAGCATTTTGAAGTCATTTAGAACAAGGGCGTATCATTAGAGATAGTGATACGCTTATTTTTTTACCAAGATTGCACATTTGAGCTGCTTTGCATTCCTACATATAATGAGAGTGAAGAAACGGAGGTGGCTCGTATGAGAGAACAGAAATTCCACATTTATCTGGATAGCCATGAAAGGACAATCCTGTTACATAGCCTTGTGGAACTGAAAAATCAGCTCCTTGCACAAGGCAGATATGCGGACTGCGTTGACGAACTGATTTTTAAGGTTACGGGCGCACCGCTGAAAAAACTCAAAGTACAATACGATTGCGGGAGGGTAATTTGCCGGATACGCTCACCATCAACGAAGTCGTTGAGCGCTGGACATCGCTGTGCGCGGAAATTAACGCACGATTAAAGCGGCCTGATTACGAGATGAGCGAAAAGGAATTTATCAAATACAAACAAATTCACCTGCTCAATAAAAAATTCAAGAGTTACTGAATGATTTCATCAGCACAGAACAATAATAAAAGCCCCGGAAAATCCGGGGCTTTTGTTTTATCGATTTAGCAGGAAATGATCAATGTGCCGATCTCCTGGTCTTTTATATAAGTACTGTTGTCGATCAGACAGGAATTGGTAAACGGAGTGGGGCCAATGCTGAATACATGAACACCGTTTAATTTGATCCGTTTGCTGTTGACAATATGGCTGGCATAAGGATGCTGGATATCAATGGCCTGTACGCGATACTGGAACAGATTGAAAAACTCAATGTCAAAGCAATCGTTCATCTCAATCGAACAGGCGTATTCGCTGCCCAGATTTTCTTCGGTCTGAAGCGAGACGATTTTCCAGTTTGCCACATGATCCAGTACGACCTCGCAGTCCAGATGGTGCTCCACCGAAATGAGATATACCTTGCCGGGAGCTTCGGTATTTTCCACATGGAAACCGTCTTTTGCCCAAACATCCGGCGACCAGATATTCTTAAATACTCCGGCGCCACCGTCATGCACCCAAATGGTGTAATATCGGTCGCGGCTCTTTTCCACAGCGCCGTGGCCACCGTGAAGGAACAGCACATCTTCCAGAATAGAATCCGGTGCGCCCATCCACTCCACCGAGGTAAGACCTTTATTTGCGCCGCCGTCAAAGCTGAGCCCGCATATGTGGTTGTGTCCACCCTCCGGAATGACCAGCATGGAGGCAGGATGGGACGGATCGTCAAATCCCGGCGCATGATCCGAAACAATCAAACGAGTGTCAAAACAATGCAGACCGATCAAAGCTGTCTCTTTTTTCAGCCGGATTGGACGAGTGATCCGATAAAATCCCGAAGGAAGATAAATGGCAGTTGCAGACGCGACGGCACGTTCCAAGGCTTCTGTATCATCGCTGACACCGTCACCTTTTGCCCCAAAGGAACGAAGGTTGACCCAATCCGCCTGAGCCGGCATGGGCACATAGTCCGGTTCCGGGAGTGCAGGAAACGTTTCAAGCGGAGTGACATCGCAACGGAAATCGAATTTGCGAGAAGTATCGCAGTTATCCACTGTGATCTTTAAGCCGCTGTCGATCTCCACCGAATAGCAGGATGCCTCCGGGCAGACCGACGGCACGCCGATGTGGGAGTTATACTGATAACCAAACGATTCAAAAAACATGGGAACATGATCACAAGCGATCCCGCGGCCGTGGAACCAGTTTTGCGGATAACGCACCATATTCATGCTGACGCCCGCGCCGAGGTTTTCCATCCGGCAATCTTCCATATACAGCCGTTCAAATTCTTCAATGTAATGGTTGTCCCGCTCTTTGTTGGGAACATATACCCCGTAAGGCGAATTTTTCATCAGGACACGAACCATAGTGAGCCCTGCGCGATAGGACGAAATACATGCGCGGGCCTGCCCGTCAAAAATGCTGTCACCCAGATAAAACTGCCAATACGGCACCGTTTCACCGGTGAGGATACCATACTGCCCGCCGAAGAAACGGCAGCGCTCAATCTCATTTCCTATCATTTCCACACCGGCTTTAGCGTCATGACAGAAAAAGTCGATATCTTCCAGCGAACAGAGCTGTGCGATGCGGAACCGCGCAGCAACTGCGCCATGATTCCCTTTCCCCAAATCAAAATTGATGTTGCGGATACCGCCATAAAACGAAACGTTCTGCGCATCTCTCAATTCCTCGCCGGGACGCGGCTTACGGTCGCGGAAATGGAACATGTATTTGGAATCCGGCCCGGAAAATGCCGGGGTATGATCCGCCACAAAAAAGAGCGGACGCTTTTCACCAAAACCAATAAGACGTATCCCACGCCAAAGCTGTACTGTTTCGGTAAAACGATACTCGCCTTCGGGAACAAAAATAGTACCTCCGCCATACTGATCTGCAAGAAAATCAACCGCAGACTGCATAGCAGCAGTATTATCACCGTTTGAATCCGGACAAGCGCCGAACGCTTCCGCAGTAAACACCAAAGCGTGCTCATCCACCGGCTTAGTTTGAAAAACAGAACATCCAAAATTCAACTGAATCACCTTCATGAATAAATTATCGTAGTCAGTATAGCACCGTTCATCCGGCAAAACAAGCGCCCTTTTCTGCTTTTTAACCGAACCAATACCATTTTTCCTGAAAAAGTGATATAATAAAAATAATTATATAAAAGGCATGCTTGAGCATGTTTAATCAAACGATTTAAAACGCTTTTTTACATCGGTTCACTGACACATCTTACATGAAAATCTTAGTAAAACATTTATGCAGGAAATGAGGAAACAACATGTCGGAACACAATGTACACACTGCATTGGTTGAAGACAGCTTCGCCATTGCGAAATGTTTGCCGCAAATCCAGCCAGATTTTAAAAAAGTGCTTGAAATCGGACTTCGCTTTGCACGGCTCGGAAGCATTACTGTTGCGGGAGATCAGTTTTCGTTTGTGCTTTTGGAAAAATACAAAAACAGCTGGGCCAACCGCGACAAACTGCTGGAACAAAAACTCGCGTTTGTTTTAGGGTGGATCAGCCACCGCGCGTGCGACCGAACCATGAAACCCATTTGGAAGGAACCGAATTTCACCTGGCGCGGTACTGACGCAAATCCCGCCCTTTCCCCTACCGAATGCAGCGTTTATCACGAAGGGGAAGCATACCGGCTGTTTTTCAAAGAAGATCCGCGTTTTCGCTGCGGCATTTTCCCGGAAGAACTGAAAAAGCTTCCGGGTTCCGGCTATTTGAAAGCCGAACGCGCAGAAGCGTTTGTACAAAGCGCGCTTGCCATGAACCTTATTGAGATACAAACCATTCCGCTTGACCTGCCAAAGCCGGATTATTTTGAAGAAATTTGTATGCGGGTACAGAAATTTTACGTTGATATAGAACGATATGTACGCTCCATTGCTTCCCCTGTTCCCGAACTCACAGAACAGTACCTAAAAAAAGTAGGGCCTGACGGTATTCCCTGGTACAGCGAGCAAGATGCCTTGATCGCAGCCGCCAACCGGCTGCGAAACGGCGAAATGATATCATCGAATGAAGCGGAAGCCGCATTTTCGCAAAATCCGGTAAGTTACTATGCAAAAGCGCTTCGTCTCTCCCTTGGCTATTTTCTCACAGCTGCCGCTTACTTCAACGACAACGACATGACGATTGACATGTTGAAAGAACGGCTTGATATTGGGAAACTTGGTCCCGACGGGCTCCGGGTGTAAAGAGGAGGAAGCGAAACATGAAAACCTATTTTCTCACCATAGCAGTCGTACACAGCGCCGCTTTACTTGCCGGAAAAGCGCTCAAGGACCAGTACGCCTATCTTGGCGCGATGGCAAAGCATATTGGAATGGATCCGGGTGAAATGCCGGATGTGGACGGCATTCCGGAAGTACCGGTCAAAGCGCAGAGCTTCCGGTTTGGTATTCGATGCGGGGATATCATTCGTAACTATTATCCCGAAAACGATGATGAAAAGGCAGCATACTGCGACGCAGAGATCGCGAGACTTTTCTTCACCACCCTTCCATCCGAAGGACTTACCGGAGAAGAAGCAAAAACTGCCAAAGCGTTCTTTGAACAGGCATTCTGGGCACTCATCAAACGCAGCCAGATTAAGACACACACAAACAAGCCCGGATTTGAGAACATTGACCTCTGGCTGGAACGATTTTACCGGCTTCAGGATGAATTGTACCTGAAAATCCCTGCTTTCTGTGACATTCTTGTTACCCCTGATCCGGAAAAACGCAAACAATACACAGACGGACTGATTTCTCCGTCTGATCCTCTTACATCTCTCGCGCTAACCGATTCCCCTGTTTCCAGACAGACGGTTCTAAAAGCGGTCAATCAAAGCGGCGGTGCTGCGTTTGAACAAATCCTGCGTGAAATATTAGTTGGAGAGCAAACCCTTCGGGAGGCGTTATGAAAAAAACGATTTTTTGGGATTTTGACGGTACGCTGGTCTACTGTCACCATTTGTGGAGCAATTCAGTGTTGCAGGTAATTTGCGAGACGGTACCCGAGTACGGCGCAACACTTGACGATGTACGCCCGTATATGGCAAGCGGTTATCCATGGGACCCGCCCGCACTGTATGAAACGCTTGCTCCGGAGGAATGGTGGCCGTTTCTTTACCGCAAATTTGCGGAAGTGTATCAAGCGTTCGGCATCTCAAAAGAAAAAGCTCAACAGCTGGGGCCGTATACCAGAGAGCTGATTCTGGACCCCAAAAAATATTTTCTGTATGATGATACCCTGATGGTTTTAGCTGAAACCAGAAGCGCGGGGTGGCAAAATGTTATCCTTTCCAATAACTATCCGGAGCTGGAGCAAACCATTGCCGCGCTTGGGCTCACTAACTTTTTTGACGGAACTGTTATTTCAGGAAAAATCGGTTTAAATAAACCACAACAAGAAATTTTTAACTACGCGCGCAAGCTTTCGGGCAACCCGGAACAATGCATCATGGTAGGAGACAATCCAAACGCAGACGCGAAAGGCGCGCACGATGCGGGTATACCGTCTGTTTTAGTTCACCGCAAGATCAACTCCTGCGCTGACTACCACTGTGATACATTAACCGATGTGCTCACTCTGCTGAAAAAGCTGTAACAATTTGTTGAGCAAAATGGCAAACGCTTATTAAGTTTTAGGGGGAACAGGGTTTGACTCAAAAAGCGGAATGGGATACTGGAAAACAGGTTGTACAATCGCTTAACATGAAATACCGCTTAATTTTTGAAGGGCTTGCGGTAGGCATTCTTGCTTCTCTGGTCTCTGTTTTATACCGTCTTGCGCTGGATTACTCGGAGCAGGGGCTTCACCGAATCATTGACGCCGCAAAACAAAATATATGGATCGCTGTTATCTGGTTCGCAGCTTTAATTGGGATGGCACTCATTGTGGGCCTGCTGATCAAAGCGGAACCAATGATTTCAGGCAGTGGTATTCCACAGGTCGAAGGTGAATTTGCGGGATATCTGGACCCGTGCTGGTGGAAAGTGATTATGGCGAAATTAGCCGGCGGGATTCTGTGCATCTTTGGCGGGCTTTCTCTTGGGAGAGAAGGGCCGTCCATCCAACTGGGTGCGATGGCTGGAAAAGGTTTTTCACGAACCCTGCGCCGTCCTTTGTCCGAAGAGCATTTTCTATTGAGCTGCGGAGCCAGCGCCGGACTTTCAGCGGCCTTTAACGCACCGTTGGCCGGAATCGTCTTCGCATTGGAAGAACTGCATAAAACCTTTTCGGTTCAGGCGCTTCTCTGCACTATGACCGCTTCGCTGACTGCGGATTTCATCTCAAAAAACGTCTTCGGGCTTTCCCCCATTTTCCACTTTTCCGTAGAAGAAATGGTACCGCTGGAACATTACTGGATGCTCGTTCTGCTGGGATTGCTGCTGGGTGTAATGGGAGTGATCTATAACTTTGTTATTCTGGGTTCCCAGACTCTTTACGGCAAACTCAAATGGATCAAACCGCAGTTTCGGTTGATCATTCCCTTTTTATGCGCCGGAGCGCTAGGCTTTCTGCTGCCGGAAATTCTTGGCGGCGGTCATACCATGATTGAACTGCTTTCAAACGGGAAACTCGCAATCGGCGCAATGCTTTTTCTCTTCCTCGCAAAGTTTCTCTTTTCTGCTCTCTGTTTCGGTTCCGGTGCGCCGGGCGGAATCTTTTTCCCGCTGCTCGTGCTTGGCGCTTATCTGGGCGGTGCGTTCGGAAGCACAATGGTCCAAACATTAGGAATCGATCCATCTTTGATTAACAATTTTATTATTCTCGCAATGGCGGGGTATTTTACCGCTATTGTACGAGCGCCGATTACGGGAATCGTATTAGTTTCTGAAATGTCAGGTTCTTTCTCTCACCTGCTCTCGCTGGGAGTCGTATCCATTGCAGCCTACCTTGTTGCCGAAGGATTGAAATCTGCGCCGATATATGAAAGCCTGCTGGAACGCATCCTCAAAAAACAACAGTTTGAAGAGCCAAAGCATGCTCAAGGAGCCCGTGAAACAGTAGAAGTAGTGGTAGAAGCCGGGTCCGTGCTGGAACAAAAAACCATTTCATCCATTCAATGGCCGGAAGATTGCCTGCTGGTAGCCATCCGCCGTGGCACCAGCGAACTCATTCCAAAAGGCGATACTGTGCTCCATCCCGGAGATACTATGGTTGCTCTGACAGATGAAACCAATGCGCCCGAATTAAAAGAATCCCTGCAAAAACTAGCCAGTGTCTGACAAACAATTATAATACAAACGAAATATCACAAAAATCAAACAAAGCAAAGAAAGAAGGATTATTATGCCTGACTGGAGCGCAACAAAATACCTGCAATTTGGGAATGAGCGAACACAGCCTTCCATTGATCTTGCCAACCGTATTCCAGGCGAACCCACGCGGGTACTGGACATCGGATGTGGTCCCGGAAACAGCACAGCGGTTTTGGGACGCCGTTTTCCGAACGCGCAGATCATCGGTGTGGACAACTCTCCCAACATGATCGAAACCGCGCAGAAGAAGCATCCGGAGTTTTCTTTTTTGCTCTGTGATGTTTCAAACGATTTGTCTGAACTGGGAAAATGCGACCTTGTTTTTTCCAACGCATGCCTTCAGTGGGTACCGAACCACCGGGAACTGCTTCCGAGACTGTTTGATCTGCTCAACCCCGGCGGTTTTCTCGCAGTCCAGATGCCGAATCAGGCCAAAGCGCCTGTTCATCAAATCGTAAGTGAGTTGGTAACCAAACAGCCATGGAACAGCCGTTTCGGCGGAAATCCCAGATCGTTTCATATGCTTTCGGAATCAGACTATTATGACCTGCTGACCGGTTTATCCTCACAGGTAACCATGTGGGAAACCGTGTATTACCACCAGATGGAATCGCACAGTTCGATTTTGGAATGGTACCGCGGGACCGGACTGCGGCCGTATTTAAACGCTCTCAGCGAAGAAGAACGTCCTTTGTTTGAACAAGCGGTTTTGGAAGAAATCGCAAAACGATATCCTGTACAGAAAAACGGAAAAATACTCTTCCGGTTTCATCGCCTCTTTTTCCTGGTCGGAAAGTAAAATGACATATTATAAATTAAAACACCCTCTGTTAAATAACAGAGGGTGTTTTAATCATCAGACACAATGATTCACAACAACCTGAATCAGGATTTTAGGTTTCCCATTGTTGTTTTTTAATGGTTGCGTTTCATCTTCATTACAGAACGATTCTTCCATGAGAAAGCAGACGCCAAAAACATTCAAGCCATTTATTGAACCATTAACTATATGCAATTGAACACAACAGAAAAAAAGCCTGCGGTTTTCCCGCAGGCTTTTTTGTATTGGATTACGCTGCTGTAACTGTCTGATATACGTTGATGAAACCAACGATTGTAACAATCAGAATCAACGCCGGGGTAACAGTACGAATGCACCACAGCCAGGCCTTCTGCAATTTAAATTTCACACCACTCGACTCAATCTCAGCAATGAGTTTGCCCGGCGTCCAGAACCAGCCGATGTAAACACACATGAGAATACCGCCGATGGGAAGCATAATGTTATCGGTAACCATTCCCATAAAATCAAAAATGCTGTAATTCAGAATAATGATATCGGAAAGAGGCCCGAACGAAAGCGCACTCGGAATACCCAAAATAGTAATCAGTATTCCTACAATCAGGATTGCTTTGTTGCGGCTCCAATGCAGATCATCAATGGCAAAAGATACAACACTTTCCAGAAGTGCCATACCGGAAGTGATAGCCGCAAAGAACATAAGGATAAAGAACACAAGGCCGAACAGCGTACCGCCTGTCATAGAGTCAAACACCTGCGGCAACGTTCCGAAAATAAGGCTCGGGCCCTGTTCAGGCTGCAGGCCGAATGCAAATACTGCCGGGAAAATCGCAATACCGGCAAGGATTGCCGCCGCTGTATCCAAACCGGAAACAACCGCACAGTCTTTCGGTATATTATTTTTCTTATTGAGATAGCTGCCGTAAGTCACGGTAATACCCATCGCAAGGCTGAGCGAGTAAAACACCTGACCAAGCGCCGCTGTTACCGAATTAAACGTAAAGCCATCGTTTGACGGAACAAACACAAACTTCAAGCCTTCCATTGCTCCCGGAAGGGTCACGGAACGGACGACAATAATCAAAAGGAAGATGAAAAGAAGCGGCATCATGAGTTTTGATGCTTTTTCAATGCTCTTCGCGCCCTTATAACAAAGAATGGCCGCCAGTCCCATAAACACGATATGCCATACAACCGGCTCGATCGGCGAAGCGATATAGCTGTTAAAGTCAATGGTGATCACCTGCTGCGGAACCTGAGACACCAATGATTCCAGGAAATCAATGGATGACTCAAAATAAGTTGTGATATATTTAATAATCCAACCACCGATTACACTGTAATAAGACAAAATGATAAACGCCACAACAACGCCCAGAACACCAATGAACGTTGCCTTTTTACCCAGCGAACGATAAGCGCTTACCGGACTCTTCTGGGTCATTCGCCCGATTGACATTTCGGTAATCATAACCGGAAGGCCTAAAATAAGAATAAATACAAGATAAACGATCAAGAACCAGAAACCGCCGTTTCTTCCCATCAAATAAGGGAATTTCCAAAGATTTCCGAGACCGATCGCCGAACCGGCTGCGGCTAAAATAAACCCAATTCCAGTTGCCCACTGGTTGCGTTTGGCCATGAAAAATCCTCCTCCAAGTAAACAAACATTGAATAATATTTTACCGTAATATGTCTAAATAATCAACACATTTTTTCAACTTTCTACATTTTCTTTAATTTTGTATCACTTTATACAGCATCAGCATCACGCTCTCACATTTTCGGAGTTTTCGCATACAATAAAATGAACGAAAGAGAGGTGGATAACCATGATGATTGAAGAGTATTCCGCGATAAAACAAGATGAACTCCGCGACTTATTTCTCGCACTGAACTGGAAATCCGGAAATCACCCGGAAAAACTGTTCCTTGCGCTCAATCGAATGGATTATTATGTTGCTGCAAGGGACAAGAACGATAAACTCATTGGACTCATCAGCGTTCTTGATGATGGAGCCATCAATGCTTACATAGTTTATGCATTGGTTCTGCCGGAATACCAGCATATTGGAATCGGGAAAAAAATGCTTTCAAAAGTGCTTACTCATTACAAAGATTTCTTACGCATTGCTCTGATTTCTTACCCGGAAAGCCGGAGTTTTTATCAAAGCGCGGGATTTGATTTTTGTAACGGAGAATATCCCATGGAAATTTCAAGATTATAAAAAGAAAAAGCCTGCTGAAAATCAGCAGGCTTTTGACAGAACACGATTATTTATTGACCAGTGCGGAAAGAGCTTTGAAATCGCCTTTCAGATCCTGGTACAATTTCTTATACAAATCATAATAGCCCATGTAAGCGTCATGATTCGCCATATCCGGCTGCTGGGTAATGTTCTTGCGAATGATGTTATCGCAAGCTTCCTCAACAGAATTGTAAATACCAGCGCCAACACCGGCAAGAATCGCAACACCGAGTGCCGGACCTTCATCCGCATGGATGGTATTGACCGGGCAGCCGTACATATCAGCGAGCATCTGGCGCCATACCTTGCTGCGTCCGCCGCCGCCGCAAGCCATCATATCCTGAACATTAACGCCCATCTCACGGAAAACATCAACACAATCGAGCTGAGAATATGCAACGCCTTCCAGAACGGCACGGATCAGGTTGCTGCGGTCATGGATTGCAGAAAGGCCAAAGAAGATACCACGAGCTTCCGAATCCGGATGAGGAGAACGCTCGCCCATCAGATACGGCAGGTAAAGAAGTCCGCCTGCGCCAGGGCCGACTTTATCAGCCATTTTATCCATAATGATATACGGATCAATACCCTGTTTCTCTGCTTCTGCAATTTCAGCAGTACAAACAGTGTCACGCAGCCATTTCAGAGAAAGACCAGCCGCCAGTGTGCAGCTCATAACCGTCCATTTGCCCGGAACAGATGCGCAAAGGGTATGTACACGGCCTTTCGGGTCAATGGAAACCGTATCGGAAACCGCATAAACAACGCCGGAAGTACCAAGAGTGGTAAATGCAACACCGGATTTTACAACGCCGGTACCAACTGCCGCAGCAGCGTTATCGCCAGCACCACCGACTACAATGGTGCCCGCTTTCAAGCCGGTAAGCTCAGCTGCTTTGCTGTGAACCGCACCGGTTACGTCCGGAGACTCATGCATAGAGCCAAGGAGAGAGCGATCAATGTGAAGTTTGGTGAGGATTTCATCCGACCAGCAACGATTCGGGATATCCATCAGCTGCATGCCGGCAGCATCAGAAACTTCGGTCGCAAATTCGCCGGTGAGCATATAGCGGATATAGTCTTTCGGAAGAAGGATGTGCGCACATTTCGCATACAGATCCGGCTCGTTGTTCTGCACCCAGAGGATCTTTGCTGCAGTGAAGTTCGCAAGAGCAGGGTTCGCGGTAATCTCAATCATTCTCTGAGCACCGATTACGCTGTTCATCTGCTCAACCTCTTTGGTTGTACGCTGATCGCACCAGATGATGGATTTACGCAGAACGTTTCCGTCTTTATCCAGCATAACAAGACCATGCATCTGACCGGACAAGCCAACGCCTTTTACATCTTCCGCATTCACTCCGCTTGCAGAAAGGCAATGCTGAATACCGGTAACGGTGGCATTCCACCAATCTGCCGGATCCTGCTCCGCCCAACCGTTCTGCGGCTGATACATAGGATATTCGACTGTTTTAGAACAGATCGCTTTACCTGTTTCATCAAACAAAACAGTTTTGGTACCGGAAGTACCCAGGTCAACACCTAACAAATAGCGCATATCATACACCTCAACACATTTATTCTTCTTGGTCTTTCAACCAAATCAGTCAATTTTAATAACCGCTTTTACCACATCGTTCTTGTTGTTGATAACAAAATCGAAGGCTTTTTTCGTATCCTCAAACGAAAATTCATGAGTTACGATACCGGAAACATCAATAATACCTTTGGAGATTGCCTTAATCGCCATCGGGTAAATGTTGCGGTAACGGAATACAGACTGAATCTCTGCTTCTTTTGCCATGATTTTGGCAAAGTTGAACTCAATAATATCCTTCGGAGCCATGCCAACCAGAACGATTGTGCCACCGCGTTTCACAATATACGGAGCCTGACCGATGGTTACCGGAGAACCGGCGGTCTCAATTACGATTTCTGCGCCAACACCGGCAGTGATTTTTTCAATCTCATCCACTGTGTTAACGTCTTTTCCGTTGATGACGCGAGTTGCACCCAGTTTCATCGCATAATCAAGACGTTTCGGAATCACGTCAACCACGGTAATATCGGTCGCGCCAAATGCTTTGCAGGCAAGAAGCGTACAAAGGCCGATACATCCAGCACCCAGAATGACTACCGAGCTGCCCAAGGTAACTTTACCCTGTTTTGCAGCATGCATACCAACAGAAAGCGGTTCAACCAATGCGCCTTCTTTTGTGGTGATGTTATCCGGCAGTTTAAAGCACATGTTTTCCGGAAATGCAATATAGTTTTCCAAACAGCCATGATACGGAGGAGTTGCAAGGAACTCAACATCCGGGCAAAGATTGTAGCGTCCGCTCTTGCAGAACTCACACTGACCGCAGGTGATACCCGGTTCCAGAGCAACGCGGTCGCCTACCTTCAAATCTTTTACGCCTTCACCCAGTTCAACAACTGTGCCCGCGCATTCGTGACCGAGAATGAAGTCACCGTCTACAATAAAGTCGCCAATGCGGCCGTTCTCATAATAATGAACATCCGAACCACAGATACCAACATACTCCAGTTTCACAACGACCTGTTTCTCTTTCGGAGCCGGCATGGGAACATCGCGTTTCTCCATCTGCTCCAGCCCTGTCATAAAAAAGGCTTCATTTTTCATGATAAAAACCTCCCGACCTGTTAAAATTTGCATTCTAAAATCAATCAACGCAGAAGTGCATTTTCCACGCACTTGTGCAAAATACGTTGACATGCTTTAACAATTTAAGGATACAGCCGAAGCTACAAAAAGTCAAGAAAAAAGCCTTGAACAATTGTGCGATATTACAGATTTGACATTCTACACAAAAACATTTCCGCATTTTTAGCCCCGCTGACAGACACTCGTTAGAAAACATCTGTAAAATGCAGACAACAAACTAATTTTGCACCGAATAAATTGCATTTTTCCGGAAAATAACCACTCTTTACTTTAACAGAACACAGGGGGTATAATGCAATCAAGATTAAATTTCGGGAGGATATAACCATGAAAATTTTGTTCATTGGCGGTACTGGAACCATCAGTATGGCTATTACCAAACGGCTTGGCAACATGGGCGAAGAGCTCTACCTGCTCAACCGCGGCAACCGCAACCACGATTTACCCGAAAATGTTCATTGCATTTCCTGTGATGTAAACGATGAATCCGCATTAAACAAAGCGGTAGACGGCATGGAGTTTGACTGCGTGGCTGATTTCATCGCCTTTACCCCGGAACAGGCGGAACGCGATTACCGGGTTTTTGCAGGTAAAACCAAACAGTACATTTTCATCAGCTCCGCTTCCGCTTACCAAACCCCGCTTTCCGACTACCGCATTACGGAAGGCACCCCGCTTTCCAACCCGCTTTGGGGCTACTCTCAAAATAAAATCAAATGCGAAGAATTGCTCATGCATCATTATCGCGAGGACGGCTTCCCGGTCACAATTGTCCGGCCGAGCCATACCTATGACGAACGCACTGTTCCGCTCGGAGCGCACGGCAGTAAAGGCCCTTACAGTGTGCTGAAACGAATGATGGAAGGCAAACCGGTCATCATCCACGGCGACGGCACCTCTCTTTGGACCGTGACCCACAATTCTGATTTTGCTGTGGCGTTTACCGGGCTGATCGGTAACATCCATGCCATTGGTGAAGCGGTGCAAATCACTTCGGACGAAACCCTGACCTGGAACCAGATTTACGAAACAACCGCCGCGGCGCTGGGTGTAAAACTCAACGCGGTTCACGTTTCTTCTGAATTCATGGATTCCTGCAGTGATGAGGACTTCCGCGGAAATCTCATGGGCGACAAAGCGGCTTCTGTGGTATTTGATAATTCCAAGATCAAACGGCTGGTACCGGAATACTGTGCGACAGTACGGTTTGACCAAGGTGTAAAACAGAGTGTTGCCTACATTTTAAGTCACCCGGAATGCCAGGTAGAAGATCCGGAATTTGACGCATGGTGCGACCGTGTAGTGGAAACGCTGAAAGAAGCAGCTGAAAAAGTGCGCAACGCCAAATAAACTCATTCAATGGCCAAGGCCACTATACTAACAATCCCATCTTTTCATAACAATTAAAAAACAGCTTCTTTTCAGAAGCTGTTTTTTTATCACTTTAACAATGATTTGCCGTGGCGGCACATCGTAAATATACCGAACCGTTTATCTACTTTTAATCTCATTTACTTTTTCTTTTTCTTTTCCAAACGGGTTTACCATCGACGTAGCTTATCGTTTGCTGTAATTTTGGGAAGCATATCGAATTGCATCAGGATATTGTTCAACAGCCACACGAACGATTTCCACATTCCTTCGCAGGCGGCGGGATGCGTACTTTAACGCATATCCGTTCTGCGCTACAGCCACCAGCACAACTTCTTTGTTATTTCTCAGCCTTCTGGCAGCCCGTACAAGGTTGTTTCCGTCTTTTCGTACCATATATAAAACCGAATCCCGATTTCCCCAGTCAACGACCTCTCCGCCGTTTGCATCCGAAAACGCAAAATTGATAGCAGCTTCAGTCCATCCCACAAAACAGCTCTCCTCCATTTAATCTATGCAGGTTCGCAGTTGCCGCCAAGACACTTTTCCACTATCATAATATCATAAAACTTTGTTAAACTTTGTTGAAAACTATAGTATATTCTGATAAATTATCATCAGATGATTTGGTGATATTTTTGTTTTTCTACTCTCTTCACAAATCATTCCGATTGGATCCTGATTTCGGCTGTTTCCGAACAATGTTTTCCGCGATACTCGTTGCATTTTACCCGCTGCAGGGTTTATAATAAATAGGATATATTTCCGGTTTTTTACAATGCTGGTGCGGTAAAACGCGGTTAGGAGAGTATTATGCAACAAGGATTTATAAAAGCAGCGGTAGCAACCCCAAAAATAAAGGTAGCAGACTGCGAATACAATAAACATTCGATTCTGGAAATGATCAAGCAAGCGGAAAAGCAGGAAGTAAAGCTGCTCGTTCTGCCGGAGCTCTGTCTGACCGGATATACCTGCGGTGATCTTTTTTTGCAGGATACACTGCTCACAGGCGCCAAAAAAGTATTGAGTGAGATTATTGCCGCCACAAAAGGGCTTTCCATGGCAGTTATTGTCGGCGTTCCTCTTGTACACAAAGGTAAGTTATACAACTGCGCCGCTGTGATTTATGAAGGGAAACTGCTGGGAATTATTCCGAAGACCAATCTTCCCAACTACAGCGAGTTTTATGAAAAACGGCACTTTGCGCCAGCGCCGGAAACAAATGACCGGTTCATGTGGGAAAACTGCGCAGTACCGTTTGGGACAAACCTGCTGTTCTGCTGCAGTGAACTTCCCGAGTTTTGTTTTTCCGCTGAGATTTGCGAGGATCTCTGGGTTCCCTGCCCTCCGTCCATCCGGCACGCGCAAGCCGGAGCGCTGGTGATCGCCAACCTTTCCGCAAGCGACGAAACCGTGGGCAAAGCCGATTACCGCAGAGCACTCACCTCCGGTCAGTCGGCACGGCTGGTCTGTGCTTACCTGTACGCAGACGCGGGAGAAGGCGAATCCACGACCGACCTTGTGTTTTCCGGGCACGATCTCATCTGCGAAAACGGCGCGATCCTTTCAGAATCTCTTCCGTTCGGGGACGGATTCGCTGTGAGTGAGATCGACGTCAAGCGCCTTGCCGCTGAACGCCGGCGGATGAACACCTTCCGCGAAAGTGAATCCATACACGCTGATTATGAGACCGTTTATTTCTCCATGCCGCTTGAAACGACCCGCTTAACACGCACCGTTTCACCGCGGCCGTTCATTCCGGATGACCAGAAAGACCGCAACGCGCGCTGTGAGGCAATTTTGAATATTCAGGCACAGGGTTTGAAAAAACGGTTGGAGCATTCCTACAGCAAGACCGCAGTTATCGGCATTTCCGGGGGACTTGACTCCTGTCTTGCACTGCTGGTTTCAGTGCGGGCTATGGACGCCTTAAACCGCCCTCGCACCGATATTGTCGCTGTGACCATGCCCTGCTTCGGCACGACCAAGCGCACCAAAAACAACGCGGAACTGATGTGCGAACAGCTTGGCGTAACACTGCGCTGTGTTGACATCGGTCCGTCTGTACGGATGCATTTTGAGGATATTGGCCATGACTGGAATCTTCATAATGTGGTTTTTGAAAACAGTCAGGCAAGAGAACGCACCCAGGTGCTGATGGACATCGCCAATCAATCAAACGGACTGGTTGTCGGAACGGGCGACCTTTCCGAGCTGGCGCTCGGCTGGGCGACCTACAACGGCGACCATATGTCTATGTACGGGGTGAATGCGTCCATCCCAAAAACGCTTGTACGCCATCTGGTGCGATATACGGCAGAGCAGTCAGAAAACGATGTTCTGAAAAAAGTCCTGCTCGACATTCTGGACACGCCGGTCAGTCCGGAGCTGCTTCCGGCTGAGGACGGAGAAATCGCACAGAAAACAGAAGATCTGGTCGGACCATATGAACTGCACGACTTTTACCTGTATTATATGATGCGCTTTTCTTTCCCTCCAGCGAAAATTTTCCGTCTTGCGCAGTATGCGTTTCAGGGTACCTATGATGATGCAACCATTCTGCACTGGCTCAAGACCTTCTACCGCCGGTTTTTCAACCAGCAGTTTAAGCGTTCCTGTCTGCCGGACGGGCCAAAAGTCGGTTCCGCCGCTCTTTCACCCCGCGGTGACTGGCGAATGCCGAGCGATGCCTCTGCAGCATTGTGGCAGGCGGAGCTGGACACGATCGTTCTTGATGACGGAAAAGAGGAATAAAAAATGAAACGTCTGCTGATCGTTGTGGACTATCAGGTGGATTTTGTAAACGGCAGTCTCGGCTTTGACGGAGCAGAGTTGCTTGACCAGAAAATCGCCGAAAAAATACAGCAGTATCGTATGGCGGGAGATGACGTCGTCTTTACGCTGGACACCCATGAAACCGATTATCTCTCCACCGAAGAAGGAAAGAACCTGCCCGCCGAGCATTGCATTCATGGCAGTAAAGGCTGGGAACTGTTCGGTGAAACAAAAGCACTTCTTGAAAATTCACTCAGTTTTGAAAAACCGACGTTTCCTTCTCTGAAGTTGGCGGAATGGTTATCGGAAAAAGACTACACAGATGTGGAACTGGTTGGGCTGGTTTCAAATATTTGTGTTCTGTCCAATGCGGTGATGGCAAAAGCGGCGCTGCCAAACGCGCACATTGTTGTTGATGCAGCCTGCACTGCGAGCTTTGACCCCGCACTGCACGAGAAAGCGCTGGACGTATTGCAGGGATTGCAGGTAGAAATCATCAACCGATGATACAATCGAGCCGGAGCAAACCGGCATGGAGGGTAAAACTATGAACCAGAACAATTACACCCTGTTGTGTGATTTTTACGAGCTGACCATGGGAAATGGTTATTTTGAAAGCGGAAAAAAAGACCAGATCTGTTATTTTGACATATTCTTCCGCAAAATCCCGGACGGCGGCGGTTTCGCCATTGCGGCCGGGCTGGAACAGGTCATCGACTACATTAATAGGCTGCGCTTTACCGAAGATGATATTTCTTTTCTGCGGGAAAAAGGGCTGTTTTCGCAAGGGTTTCTTGATTATCTCCGCGAATTTAAGTTTACCGGTGATATTTACGCGGTAAAAGAGGGCCCCCCTGTTTTTCCGCACGAGCCGCTTCTGACGGTGCGCGCACCTGCTATTGAAGCACAGCTTGTGGAAACCTATCTGCTGCTTATGCTCAACCATCAGTCGCTGATTGCAACAAAAGCCAACCGCATTGTACGGGCGGCGAACGGACGTGCCATCAGCGAATTCGGTTCCCGCCGCGCGCAGGGCGCAGACGGAGCGGTTCTCGGCGCACGGGCGGCATACATTGCTGGATGCACCGGCACAGCCTGTACCCTGACCGACAAGGAATACGGCGTACCAGCGACCGGAACCATGGCGCACTCTTGGATTCAGATGTTTGATGATGAATATACCGCGTTCAAAACCTACTGTGAAATTTATCCGCACGGCGCTACGCTGCTTGTAGATACCTACAATGTATTAAAAAGCGGTGTGCCAAACGCCATCCGCGCATTCAAAGAAGTGCTCTGGCCCAAAGGAATCAAAAGCTGTGCGATTCGACTGGATTCCGGTGACATCACCTACCTTTCCAAACGGGCACGCCAGATGCTGGATGAAGCCGGTCTGACCGACTGTAAGATCATCGCTTCTAACTCGCTTGACGAGAACATCATCCGTGACATTCTGCACCAGGGTGCAAAAGTAGACGCTTTCGGTGTGGGTGAACGGCTGATCACATCCAAGAGCGACCCGGTGTTCGGCGGTGTGTACAAGCTGGCGGCGATTGAGAAGGAAGACGGAACAATTGTCCCGAAAATCAAGATCAGCGAAAATGCGGCTAAAATTACCAATCCGCATTTCAAAAAGGTTTACCGGCTGTACGAGAACAAAAGCGGAAAGGCGATTGCAGACCTTATCTGCGTGCACGATGAAGTAATCGATCCCACACAGCCTCTGGAAATTTTTGACCCGGATTACACCTGGAAGCGGGAAACACTGACCGATTTCACCGCTGAGGAGCTGCTCATCCCGATATTCAAAAACGGAACGTGTGTTTATGAGTCTCCTTCTGTTGATGAAATACGCGATTACTGCGCAAAGCAGATCGACCTGCAATGGGACGAAGTCAAGCGGTTTGAAAATCCGCACAATTATTATGTTGACCTCTCTCAAAAGCTTTGGAATATCAAACAACAGCTTCTTGCGAAAAAACGCTGAAAACCAAATAAAACAGGCCCGCGGCAATAAACGCCGCGGGCTTTTTTGTATGAATGCCGTCAAATCATTTTGAGTGATAAATCAAAGTTGCCGTCCTTACACAAACCTTGATTGCAGCAAAATAACCGTTTTACTCCGCACAAATCTGTATCACACCCAAAGAACTGATTTATAATAACAAACCTGTTTAACCTTATATTCGCGGGTTGGATGGAGTATAAGTATATTTTCAAAAGCGCAGATAAATGCAGGTACCGCCATAGTTTTGGCGGTACCTGCATACTTTAAAATCATTTTTAAGGGCGTCAACACTTTGAATCACAAGGCAAATCAGCGAGCGCGTTTCCCCTTCTCTTCCCATTTAGCCAACACCAGCTGTTTGATAAGGAGGATCACAACAACCTGACACAACCACAATAATCCGAACTTGCTTTTTAAAAACAACACGAATTTTCCCACATAGGGAACATGGCGCAAATACACACCGAGCAAATCATCGCGCTTGGTTTCATACACATCCGGCGTATCGCTTCCTTCCGGGCGTGTTTTATATATGGTCTCTCCTTGTTCATCTACCTCTGTATGTGAAAACCGATGCATAATGACGACCGGTTCACCGAATCGCTCCGCAGTAAAAACAACAATATCATCCTTTTGTAGTTCCATGCTGTCATCATATGTTTTCACCAGTACAAGCGAATTCGTTTTAATAGTCGGCTCCATACTATTCGTCAGAACATGATAAAACCGATAAGGAACGACCTCTTGATACGCCTCGGGGAAAAAATCGAGCAAACGGTTAGAACCGACAGTATTCCAACGCCTGTTATAAAACCGATTTTACCCAATATCTTCAGCATGATGGATACATAAAATAATGCCGTTAGCTCAATGTTGCCGTCACTTTGATCGTACAAGTGTTCGAGTTAGACTTCATTTTCTGAAGGCCGCTTTCTGTAAACGTAATGGTGTAATTATATTCTTCCATTCCGTTGGTAACACTGCTGTCTACTTTCCCTTCCACACCGTCGCCGGAAAATACGATCGAGTAATCAGTACTCTCTTCCAGTTTTGCCGACGCTTCAATGGTTTCCTGCAAAGTCAGGTTTTTGGCAACGCTGTCCGCGTTATCTACATTAAATTTGACTGTACCCGATGCAGTTACCGAAGCCGGATTCAGCGTGCCCGCATCTGCGGATATGCTCTGTTCCGATGTGCTGTCAGACACTGTAACCGGATTACTCATTGTTACCGTGTTGCTTCTACTGTCAACCGTTATGATATCCCAAACTGCGTAAGTAGCAACGGATGTCACCGTGAGCATTGCCACAGTTAAAATCGATAAAATAGTTGTTTTTTTTCATCGCACATAACCTCCCTGTTTACAGAGATTATGTTATCATACCTCTCATTGTAGCACAAATACTCATTTCTGTATATGGAGCATAACCAAATGGTTATGCTCCGTCCAATCCGTAGCTGTCTTTGAAAAGATGGATAAAATGCTTTGCTTCCGCTGAAAAAGGCACTGCTTTCTTTTTTATCAGCAGCAGATAAACCTTATAGTTCAAAGAAGATGAACGCACACTGCAAATTCCCATTTTTTCAAGTTCAGAAATCTGCCACTTATTTCCAATCATAAAAGCTCCACTGTTTTTTATCAGGTTTAAACAGGTTGGATAATGACTGACTACGAGATATTTTCGCACAGAAATGTTGGGATATTCCTCCCTTAATTTCTTGCGGCTGAGAG
Source organism: uncultured Oscillospiraceae bacterium (assembly GCA_900552945.1). Classification (GTDB taxonomy): domain Bacteria; phylum Bacillota; class Clostridia; order Oscillospirales; family Ruminococcaceae; genus Metaruminococcus_A; species Metaruminococcus_A gallistercoris. The sequence goes on along the minus strand of USBI01000005.1, from coordinate 31,797 downwards.
CAGAATATTCGTCTATTTTCAAACGGACAAAAGGATACTGTATCAAACGGTCAGCGCTTATTCTTTTTTGGTTGGCCAGCGGATGTTCCCTGTGCAAATGATAATACGGATGGCCTTCATCCAGTTCGATGCTTTCTAACCCTTTACGGGCAAGCGCGCTCATTAAAAGTGTTTTTTGAAAATCATCAGCCACAATCACCGCAAATTCAGAGCTAGTCTTTTTTACATTTTGAATACACTCTTCTATGGTCGTTTCACAAAAATCAACATCCGTTCGAGCGGCATGCGACGTTGAACAATAATCCAAAAGAAGGCTGTTTTTCATGATGAAATTCCCAACAGAAAAAGACAGCTTCGTACAACTGTTTTGGGGTATCTCTTCTTTTTCCAGATGTTCCAGCAAATCCATTTGGTGAATAATTGATTGTGCAAGCAGATATACTTTCCGACCATATACCGTTAACTCCAACCCATTGTTGTACCGATGAAAGATTTGTTTATTTGCTCTTGCCTCAAAATCCGAAACAACTTTACTGAGATATGGCTGAGAAACAAACAGCTTTTGAGACGCTTTGGTAATTGGGTGACAATCCGCAATTTCCACGATATATTTTAGCTGTTTAAGGTTCATTTTTCCCCCCGCAATCCGTTTACAAGCAGTGGATATTTAAATGCCTGGTCCGAACAAAATATCATCTTTGCCATACTTGAATTATGGTCAACGATACCACTGTATATGCAGCTGATTTAAAGAAAAAGCAACCACGAACGAGAAAACAGTGGACAAGGACTTATTTTTATAAACACCCAAGAAAGAAAACCATTCAACAGAATCACTGCGGTTACAGGCTTAAACTGCAAAATTATAAAAAGGTCATAAAACGTCCGTGGTATAAAACATGCAGTCTGAATCAGCGGTTTTCTTCCAATCAAAACCATCTACCAAAATCAGCGCAATAAAAAAGCAGTATGGCAAATGCCATACTGCTTTTTCAGTGAAAAATCATTATTTCTCAAACGGATTCTCGGTTTCGTAGAGCATGCCTTTCGGCTGATTGAAACCAATATCCTCAACGCCGAGATATTTGAACACATTGAAGAGCGCCTTGCCAAAGTGACCAAACGCAACTGCACCGTGATGCGGATATCTCTTCGCAATGAGAACGTGACGGTAGAAACGTCCCATCTCCGGAATACCGAAAATACCAATACCACCGAAGGAACGGGTCGGAACCGGCAGAATCTCACCCTCTGCAACATATGCTTTCAGCTGGGTGTCAGCTGTGCTCTGGAGACGGAAGAAGGTGATCGGACCCGGCTTGATGTCACCTTCAAGGGTACCACGGCTGACATTCGGCTCGCTGTCCGGCTCAAGGCAACGATGCTGAATGAGCTGGTACTTCAGAGCATACTCGGTCAGTTTGCTGGAGTTGGTGTTACCGCAATGGAAGCCCATAAAGGTATCTTTGTGGGTGTAATTGAACTTACCTTTGATATCGCTGTTGTACATATCTGCCGGAACAGTGTTGTTGATGTCAAGCAGAGTAACGATATCTTCAGAAACGAGCTGGCCGATGTACTCGGACAGAGCGCCGTAAATATCAACTTCGCAGGAAACCGGAATGCCACGGCCGGTCAGGCGGCTGTTGACATAGCACGGGCAGAAACCAAACTCGGTCTGGAACGCAGGCCAGCATTTGTCAGCAAATGCAACAAACTCTCTGGAACCTTTGTGCGCTTCCGCCCAGTCCAGAAGGGTAAGCTCAAACTGAGCAAGCTTCGGAACAAGGTCTTTCCACGGGTTGTTGCCAGCAAGCTCTTTCTCCATGTCAGCAACAACTTCCGGAATGCGCGGATCGTCTTTGTGCTTCTGAACAGAAGCGAGAAGATCGAGCTCAGAGTTCTCTTCTACTTCAATGCCGAGGTTGAAGAGCTGCTGAATCGGCGCGTTGCAAGCGAGGAAGTCGTTCGGACGCGGACCGAAGGTAATGATCTTCAGTTTGGAAAGGCCGATGACAACGCGTGCAATCGGAATAAAGTCTTTGATCATGGTGACGATCTCGTCCGGAGTTCCAACCGGATATTCCGGAATGTACGCTTTGATCTTGCGGATGCCGAGGTTGTAGCTTGCATTGAGCATGCCACAGTAAGCATCGCCACGTCCGTCGATCAAGTTGTCGCCGGTCTCCTCAGCAGCGGCACAGAACATAACCGGACCGCCAAAGTGTTTCGCAAGCAAAGTCTCCGGAGTTTCCGGGCCAAAGTTGCCAAGATAAACGACCAGAGCGTTTACGCCTGCGGCTTTGATATCTTCAACCGCTTTGAGCATGTCGTTTTCATTTTCAACAGTGACCGGGCACTCGTAAATGTCCCCACCATTCGCTTTGTAAGCAGCGACAACCGCTTTGCGGCGGCTGGCAGACAGCTGCATCGGGAAACAGTCACGGCTGACTGCGACAATACCCAATTTAACAACTGGTGTATTAATCATATTTCATCCTCCTATGCTTTCAGTAATATCATTATCATACCACCAGACCCCGAAAAAGTCCATGGTTTTTTGGCAAATTGTCCCGTAAGGGGCAGCGTAAATCCGCACAAATATTTTTATACAATTTTGTGGATTATTCCATACCAGCGCCCTTCATAGCAGAGAGGGCCGTGCTGGTGTAACGTTTGAAAATCCCTTTGCGTTCCGGACGCGGCTTGATGCCGGCTTCCGCGCGTTTTTTCAGCACTTCGGCCGCCTCTTCCGGAGTGCATTCCTTACCGGCGATTCCCACTACGTTCAGTTTGCGGTTGGGGATATCATATTCGATAATATCGCCTGTTTCCACAAAAGCAATCGCACCGCCTGCCGCTGCTTCCGGCGAAACATGACCGATGCACGGACCGCGGGTAGCGCCCGAAAAACGCCCGTCAGTAACAAGCGCAACGGTTCCGTTCAAACGCTCGTCGCAGACGATTGCTTCGGTAGTCATGGCCATTTCCGGCATACCCGAACCGCGTGGGCCTTCATAACGGATGATGAGAACATCGTCCGGCTCCACCTTACCGCCTACGACCGCAAAGTAACAGTCTTCCTCGCTGTCAAACGCTTTGACATTTCCGCGGTGAACCAGCATTTTATCTTCCACAGCGGCGTATTTTACAATGGCGCCTTCCTCTGCGATATTGCCTTTTAATACGGCAATGGAACCAACCTCTTTAGCCTGGTCAATCGGATGGATGACCTGCTCACGGGAAAGTCCGTAATTTGCAAGATAACCGAGATTACGCTCGAAAAAGCCGTCTTTCTGAATATCCTCCAGATTCTCACCCAGCGTTTTTCCGGTGACAGTCATTACATCAAGATGCAGATAATCTTTAAGCATCAGCTGGATCATCGGGATGCCGCCGGCAAACCAGAAGGCTTCGGTCACATACTGACCGCTGGGGTAAATATTGCCGATGTGCGGAATCTTGTGATTGATCTCATCAAACAGCTCCGGCGGGATCTCCAATCCCAGCTCCCTCGCGATGGATGGGAGATGTAACGTAGCATTGGTTGAACCGCCGATGGCGCTATGCACCACAATGGCATTCTCAAACGCTTCTTTTGTTAAAATTTTACCAGCGGTCAAGCCCATTTTGACCAGTTTCATCATCTGACGGCCGGCAAGACGGGCATAGGCCTGAATATCACGCATGGTAGCAGGCATCAAAGCGCTTCCCGGCAGGGCAAGTCCAAGCGCTTCCGCCATGCACTGCATCGTGCTGGCGGTGCCCAGGAACTGGCAAGCGCCCAAGGACGGGCAGCCGGTGAGTTTAAAGTCGCGAACTTCCTGTTCCGAAATCGCCCCTTCGCGTTTCTGCCGCAGAGAAATATCCCCTGCCTTGATGGAAGTGGACATATATGGACCAGGACGCATGCTTCCCCCCGGAATAAAAATAGTCGGAATATCAAGGCGTGCCGCCGCTTTCAGGTGTGCCGGAATGGATTTGTCACAGGAAGAAAGCAGGATCATACCGTCCCACGGGTTGACCGACGCATGCAATTCAACCATATCGGCCAGCACTTCACGAGAGGCAAGAATATAATTCATGCCGTCATGACCCTGTGCGCAGCCGTCACAGATATCGGTCGCATGGAACTGACCCGGTTTTCCGCCCGCTTCATAAACCCCAATCCGCGCTTCCTCAGCAAGTTTATCCAAATGCTTACTGCCCGGATGGCTGTCTCCGAACACATCTTCAATTAAAATCTGCGGTTTGGTAATATCCGACTCATCCCAGCCGGTACCAAGCTGAAGCGCGTCAAACTGCGCCCACAGATTGCGCTGCGGCGCACTTTTCTGGCAATAATCGCCCATTTGTACTATCTCCTTTGTGTGATTGAATTGAATATATGGATTGTTTTCATGTTCTATTGTACAAGGCGCATTCTTTAAAGTCAAACAAAACCACGCGAAACACGCAAACATTTCTCTGCCGTTGCAGAGAAAGCTGAATTTTCTCTTCCGCCATTTCGTTTGAAACAAATATTTAAAAAAGCTCCCGCTAATGCGAGAGCTTTCAAATTATGAGTTAGAAGACCCATCATCCGTATTTTCAGGTTTTTTAAACACATCATCCGGAGCCTGCTCAATCGGAACCTGCTCCACCTTTGTATAACCATGTTGCCGGGGGTCCATCGTTTCCTGAATCCACTCTTCTTCGTCCGCTTTCTTACGGCGTTTTCTAAGCAGAACAATCAAAACAACTATCGCTACGATTACCAACACCAGCCCGCCTGCAAGAGCGATAACATAATACATCTGCTGTGTCGTCAGCACAAAGCCAAAAATCTCAATCGGTTTTTCAAGCACTTGTGTGAACACAATTCCCCCGATCATCTCTTCGAACGCGGTTTCATCTTCAGATGGAATGCTGCCGGTATAAGAATGGAGTGTAATATTAATATGCTGTCCATTAATGATAGTGGTGTACTGAATCATCTCAACCCGCTCAGCACCAAGGGTGGTGGTCTTATTCAGCCGCAGCCATTTAGCCTGATCGGTATTGAGTACAGAGTATCCGTCATATTTTACAGTGCCTTCGGAAAGATCAAAACTCGTGCCAGAATCAGAAGAAGCATCCGTATTCGAGGATGAATCAGCATTCGCACTGGAATCACCAGATGCTTCGGAATCGGAACTCATGCTGGACTCATCAGACGCCTCAGAATCTGAATCCACGCTGGAAGAAGATGATGATTCAGAGCCGGAACCGGTAGACGTTTCAGAATTATCACTGGAACCAGAAGACGCCCCGGACTGTTCCTGAGCAGAAACCGAGCTAAGCTGATTGTAAATCTGTTCAAACTGATCATCGGTATAACCGCTCCAGTTAAACTGATTCTCATCTTCCTGCATGGTAATGACGATCTCTTCATCAAATGTATCCGGTTTAATCGCATTATAATAAATGGATTCCTGCTCAAACATCTGCTCAATCTCTGCACGGCTGAGACCAAGCGTATCAAGCGCTTCTGAATCACTCGGCATATCACGCGTTAAAACATACCAGCTTTTTCCGTCCTGCGTCTGCATATCCGGTACGGTGAGATACAGTTCATCCAGCGTTGTAGATGCGCCTGCGGCAATCACCGAAAAAACACACATAAAACTTCCAAGAACTGCCGCTAAAACAGCAGAACCGATTTTTTTCAACATGAATTTCACCTCGTACAGTACTATAACATAAACCGGCGACCGTGTACAGTATTTTCACTTTTTCGCTTACGGTACTTTTGCCTCTTTAAGCAGAACCTTTCACGTTTATTGACTTGACTTTTGGAATAGACTATAATAGCATACAGTTCCGACCGACCGGTCGGTCGGTTTGCAAATCATCAAATGAACAGGAGAAACTCTATGCTTGCAAAGTTCAGCGTCAAAAAACCGTTTACTGTTTTAGTCGCAGTTATTATTATTTTGGTCCTCGGTGTTGTTTCCTATACCCATATGACTGTAGACCTGATTCCAAGTTTCAACCTTCCATACGCGATTGTCTCAACCACATACATCGGCGCTTCTCCGGAAGAGGTTGAGCAGCAGGTCACTTCTCCCATCGAACAGGGAATGGCATCCATTAATAATGTTGCTGAAATCAGTTCAGTTTCCAGCGAAAACGTTTCCATGGTCATTCTGGAATTCAACGAAAGCACCAATATGGACACAGCCATGATTGAAATGCGGGAGATGCTGGACACACTCAAAAACAACCTGCCGGAAAACGCGGGTTCTCCCACCATTATGAAACTCAACCCCAATATGATGCCGATTCTATCCGCGGCGGTTTCCGTAGAGGGATTGGATGCCGAACAGGCCTCCACCTATATTGATGAAGAAATTCTGCCGGAAATCAAAAACGTGGAGGGTGTTGCTTCCGTTTCCGCGAACGGACTGGTCACCAGCATGGCGGATGTCACCCTTTCTCAAGAAAAGATTGATGCGCTCAATGCCGACATCGCCGATTTTTACAAACGTGAAGCAGAAGAAAAAATCCGCACAGCCGCCCGGGAGGAGATTATCAAACAGATCGACTCTCAGTTGGAGGCACAGCGGCAGACCGCGTTACAGCAGACATTCACCGAAGAGATGGCTGACCAAGCGCTCGCCGAACCGAAACAACAGGCAATTGATGCGGTTAACCAGAAATTTGACGAACAAAAACAAGCTATGATTGCGCAGGGCATGTCGGAAGAAATGGCTGAGCAGGCACTTGCCCAAGCAAAACAGAGTGCTCTTGATAAAGTCAACGCACAATTTGAAGAACAAAAACAGCAGTTGATGCAGCAAAAATTGCCGGAATCGATTGTCAACGAACAAATCGAAGCCGCCCGAACGACGCTGTATGCCAATGTAGACGCGCAGGTGGAACAAATCGTTGCGTCACAGCTCTCTTCTCTGGAAATCCCGGAAATCGAGATTACCACCGATATGGTAGAAGGAATCCTGCAGGGAGAAAACTTCAGCATGCCCGCGGGCAGTGTGGATTCGGTCGACGGTATCACCTATCCGGTTCGGGTCGGCGATAAAATCGCGAATCTGGAGGAGCTGAGCAACCTCACCCTGATGGAAATACCGAATTACAAACCCATCAAGCTGTCAGACGTAGCGGATATTACCTCTTACAGTGACGCCGATACAATCTATTCACGGGTCAACGGAAACCACGCGATCATCCTCTCCATCCAGAAACAACCGGATATTTCCACCGCGGAAGTCTCACACAACGTACAACAGCGTATGGAGAAGCTGTCTTCACAGGATGAAACGGTTCAATTTTCCGTTTTGATGGATCAGGGCGAATATGTTGACCTCATGATCGGCACCATTGTACAGAACCTGCTGTGGGGCGGTGTGTTCGCAGTTGTGATTCTGTTCATCTTCCTGCGCAAGATCCGGCCGACGTTTATCGTGGGTGTTTCGATTGTCATCAGCGTCATCACCGCGTTCGTGCTGATGTATTTTTCCGGCATCACCCTCAATATAATCTCGATGAGCGGGCTTGCTTTGGGTGTAGGCATGCTGGTTGACAATTCCATTGTTGTAATCGAAAACATCTTCCGGTTCCGGCGGGAGGGCATGGGCGCCAAAGAAGCTGCTATACAGGGCGCGAAAGAGGTTTCCGCCGCCATTGTTTCCTCTACCCTCACCACAGTAATCGTCTTTGTGCCCATTGTATTTACCGAAGGTATCACTCGCCAGCTGTTTACCGATATGGCGCTCACCATCGCCTATTCCCTGCTTGCAAGCCTCGCCGTTGCACTCACCGTAGTACCGGCCGCATCCAGCACCATGATGAAAAAGCCGATTGTTTTCAAGCGCAATTTCAGCGACCGGCTGGCAGATGTATACGGCAAATTTTTAGCCAAAACGCTCAAGCACAGTTGGGCGGTTATTCTCTTGTGTATTGTACTGCTGGGTGCCAGTGTAGCCGCCGCATTCTCCTCCGGTACAGAGCTGTTCCCGAGCATGGACAGCGGCAATTTGACTGTTTCTGTGGAGATGCCGGACGATTTCAGTGAAACCGAAACCTTCTCTGCGCTGGATGAGCTTTCCGAAACGCTCACTTCCATTGAGGATGTGGAAACGGTGGGTATTCTGGGAAGCAGTGGATCTGACAGCATCATGTCGCTAATGGGAAGCGGTACCACTATTTATGTACAGCTGAAAGAAGACCATGCCCGCTCGACCGACGAGGTCGCGCAGGAGATCCGCGACAAGACTGCCGGAAAACCGTATTCTGTAACGGCGTCCGGCAGTAACGCCGACCTTTCCATGCTGACCGGCGGGCAGATCGTCTACAACATTTATGGAAGCGATCTGGATGATATCCGCAGCGCCGCGACCGGTATTGCCGATCTTATCGCTCAAACAGAAGGCACGACCGATGTTGACAACGGCCTCGGCAAAGCGAGCGAAGAGATGCGAATCACCGTAGACAAAGACAAAGCCATTGCCAAAGGTTTGACCGTCGCTCAGGTCTACATGACCGTCAGCGAAGCGATTGCTTCAGAGCAGGCTACAACATCCATTACCCAAAACAATGTCGCATGTGACATTTATGTAAAAGACGCCCGCGAAGAGCCCATGACCGCGGAAAAGCTGGGCGACATCCAAATCGAAAACACAAATGGTGAAGCGGTAAAACTTTCCGACATCGCAGAAATCGCCAAAGCAGAGGGATTCACTTCCATCCAACACGAAGGTCAGGAACGGTATGTAAGCGTGACCGCCTCGCTGGAAAACGGCTATCTGAGCGGCGATGTGAACGAAGAGATCCAACAAAAAATAAATGATTACACCTTGCCCGGGGACTGCCGCATTGAAGCAGGCGGTGAAAGCGAAAGCATTGCCAGCACATTCAACGACCTGTATCTGATGATCGGGCTGGCGATTCTGTTCATCTACCTGGTCATGGTCGCGCAGTTCCAGTCGCTTCTCTCCCCGTTCATCGTCATGTTCACCATTCCGCTGGCATTCACCGGCGCATTTCTCGGTTTGTTTTTCACAAGAATGCCGGTCAGCGTGGTGGCGCTCATTGGCTTTGTGCTGCTGGTAGGCATCGTGGTAAACAACGGCATTGTCTTTGTGGATTACGCAAACCAGCTTCGAAACAAAGGGATGGATACAGTGGAAGCGCTTATTCTGACCGGAAAACGCCGTCTGCGACCAATTTTGATGACTGCGCTGACCACCATCATCGCGCTTTCCACAACAGTGTTTGACACGAGTTCCGGCGCGGAACTGACCCGCCCCATGGCGGTGACGACCATCGGTGGTCTGGCTTATTCTACCTTGCTCACCCTATTTCTGGTGCCGGCTCTTTACAAAATCTTTCACCGCAGAAAGAAAAAGACCGTTGAAGAGCCTAAAAATTTAGCGCCCAACAAACCGGTCGAAGAATAAAGCGGGGGTTGGATATGTCAAAAAGAAATGAAATTTTAAATGCGGTCATCCAAAAAAGCAACTGTTGCATTTCACCGAATGAGCTTACCATCTCCTCTGTCGCCAAAGCGGCAGGGGTTGGAAAAAGCACGGTATATGAATATTTTCCTTCCAAAGAAGAAATGCTGGCTGAAGCTCTTGTATATTTCATTGACGAGAGCATCAGCAGCATCGCTGGCATTTCAGGCGATTATACTTTTTACGGTGGGTTTTGCGCTGTCACGCAGAAGATGCTTGAAACCTTTCAAAACAACCATTCTTTCTTTCAGCTCGTTTTTATTTCCGGCATGACAGAAGAATATGCGCAGGCCTTATCCGGACGGCTCAGTGAAAAATGCGAAGAACTGACCGGAAGAATGCTGACCCTGCTGCGCCAATTGATCGCGCTTGGAAAAGCTGAGGGAGTGATTAACGGAGAGCCGGAAGACGTTGATATTCTGTTCGCGTTCAGTTGTATTCTTTCCGTATTCAATTGCCAAAGCAGTGGATTGTTTCCTGGAAAACTGTTTTCAAAAACCGACGCCGAGGAGTCTTACCGCTTTCTGTTTTCCAAATTTATTAAACTTCTCAGTTAAGTCTTTGGAACCAAAGGTTTTAAATGATTTTCCACCTCTATTACCCGAACTTTTAACACCACTTCAAAGTCAAACACTCAAGCCGTCTGTTCCTATCCGGCAGACCAGGCAACGCGTTTTGATCAAAAGAATCAAATCACAAAAAGGCCGCTCCGCAAATCTGCGGAGCGGCCTTTTACCGTACTGACTTAGAGAGTCGTTTTCAAAAATTCCTCGCCGATAATATCGTTAAATGTTTGTTTTGCAAACTCATAATTAAACTGAGACTGATAATTCCGCACGCCATGCTGATTGGCCAGCTCTTCTGAATACTCAGAAAACGGGATGATGCGAATGTCGGAATAATTGGAATTATAATGAGTAACGGTCGGAATAAAGGTCACATCGGTAATGGAAACAGTGTCAGTCTCATACTCTTTTTCGTAGGTAATATCCAGAATGCCGCCGCACATATTGGTAGCCTTCTGCTCAGTAGAGATGAAGTTTCCGAGCGAATACGCAACAAGCGCTTTCCCTCCGTCCGGCTTATCCACATACTCAATCGGCTGGAGAACGTGAGGACCACTTCCGTAAACCACATCCGCACCCCAGGCGACCAGTTTTTCCACAAAAGCACGCTGACCGTCAGTAATCTGCGTATTGCATTCCTGCTGCCAGTGCATAAACACACAGACAACGTCCGACTCAGCCTTTGCCGCTTCGATGTGTTCTTTAATCTGCTGCTCTACCTGTTCACGGGTCTGATGGGTATCTGCCAGATTCATGAGCTTAAGTTCCGAATCCGCAGGCATGGTGTTACCGTTGGTGTACTCGGTCACACCGATATAACTGAAGGTGATTCCGTTTACCGTATGTTTTTTAACTTCGTTAAAATCCTCTTCACCGGCATAAGCACCAGTCAGGACAACGCCTTGATCCGCCTTATCCTTCCAGAACTGAATGGTTTCCAGCGCACCGGACACCCCCTGGTCGAGGATATGGTTGTTGGCATGATTAAACACTTTAATACCAATATCGACCATATGATCGCCCAACTCGGTAGGGGTATTAAACAACGGCCAGTTGGATGGTTCTCTGGAAGCGACCAGCGGAGTTTCCTGATTCATCACGCCAAAATCCGCCTGCGCAAAAATGGGAGCAACCTGCTGGTAAGTATAGGTAAAGTCATACCCTTCCCCACCGGCTTTTTCATTGGCAAGCATAAAAATACGCGAGTGGATGAGATTATCCCCTGTCACCATAACACGGGCCTGAGTCGGTTCCGGTATAGTGGAAGACTCTTCGCTATCTGACGAAGATTCCGAGCTGTCCGAAACAGGCGTGCCGGAAGTTTCCTGAGACTTAAACTTGTCTGCGATAGCCCAGATGGAAACACCGATTGCTGCCACCAAAATAACAGCGACCAGAATCATAAATATATTCTTATACTTAATTCGTTTCTTTTTTCTTCTGTATGAAGCCATTTCATCCTCCTGAAAAATAAAATTAAATTGATCAACAGTATTGTACCATCGCAGCGTTCGGTTGTAAATACCTGTCGCTTTCTGGAAAATCGTGTTAAAACCCGCTGATTTTTCCTTAATTTTATGATAAAATAAAGTGAATGTTTATTCAATCACTGATTGACTTTATTTATAAAGGAGGATGCTTATGGAACGGGCAAGCGGTATTTTAATGCACATCACCTCATTGCCTTCGCCCTACGGCATTGGAACGCTTGGAAAAGAAGCGAAACGCTTTATTGACTTTTTGGCGGAAGCAGGCCAAAGTTACTGGCAGATTCTTCCCATTGGGCCGACCGGATACGGGGATTCCCCTTACCAGTCTTACTCTACTTTCGCCGGTAATCCATATTTGATCGACCTGGACCTGTTGTGCAAAGAAGGTCTTCTGAAAAAAGAAGAGATTTCTTCTGTCAAATGGGGTGACGACCCCCAGCAGGTTGATTTCACTTGTATGGAACAGCAGAAAATCAAGCTCCTTCGGCGAGCAGCAAAGCGTTTTGATTTTACCAGCGATGATTTTCGATCTTTCGTTCAGAAACAAGCGGACTGGTTAAGCGATTACAGCCTTTATATGGCTTTGAAACAGCATTTTGACCAGAAAACCTGGATGGAATGGGAAGAAGACATCAAATTAAGAAAGCCGGACGCGTTAAACTGCTACCGAATTCTGTTGCAGGAAGAAATCGCGTTCTGGAACTTTTTACAGTATATCTTTTTCAAACAATGGAAAAAAATTAAACGGTACGCGAAGCGTAATCAAATCAAAATAATCGGAGACATTCCAATTTATGTTGCGTTGGACAGCGCGGATGTATGGGCCAACAGAGAACTGTTTTGCCTTGACGAAAACGCCGCTCCCATCGATGTTTCCGGCTGCCCGCCGGACGCGTTTTCCGAAACCGGCCAGCTTTGGGGCAACCCGACCTATCGCTGGGACTATCACAAAAAAACCGGCTACCGCTGGTGGATGAAGCGCATACGCGCGGCTGCGAAACAGTACGACATCATCCGCATCGACCATTTCCGCGGATTTGACAGCTATTATGCAATCCCCTACGGAAGCGAGACTGCCGCAACAGGCCGGTGGGAAAAAGGCCCGGGCTATGACTTTTTCAAAACCTTAAAAAAGAAATTAGGCGACGTACCCATCATCGCGGAGGACCTGGGATACCTCACTCCTTCGGTGCGCAAACTACTCGCAAAAACGGGATATCCCGGCATGAAGGTGCTGGAGTTCGCGTTTGATTCCCGCGAAGAAAGCGACTACCTGCCCCATAACTACCCGCATAACTGCGTTGTCTACACCGGCACACACGACAACAACACTCTGGTGGGCTGGCTTAAGGAGATTCCCAAAGAGGACCTCGACATGTGCATAAATTACCTGCGGCTGACCAAAGAAGAAGGGTATGACAAAGGAATCATCAAAGCGGCGTGGGCCAGCGTTGGCGATACAGCCATTGCCCAGATGCAGGACTTTCTTGGTCTTAACGCTGATGCGCGGATGAACACCCCGTCCACCGTAGGAACAAACTGGAAATGGCGGATGCTGCCAGGTGCCGCAACGTCTGAGCTCGCCGGTCAAATTCGCAGTATGACCAAACTATATGGGAGGTTAGCTAAGAAATGAACACCTTATCGCCCCGTTTCGAGGAGATTATAAAAACCAAATACCACAAACAACCGGAAGCGGCTTCCGCTGTAGAAACGCATGAAGCGCTGGCTTCTGCTGTGATGGAACAGATCACCGATGACTGGATGGATTCTGAAAAAGCACACCGCAGCCAGAAAAAGGCTTGTTATTTTTCCGCTGAGTTTCTGGTAGGCCGTGCTGTTTACAATAATCTGCTCTGCCTTGGGCTCACCGAACAGGCAGAAAAGCTGTTTGAGTCCCACGGACTTTCTTTGTCTGATTTAGAAGAAATCGAAGACGCGGCGCTCGGCAACGGAGGGCTGGGACGACTTGCTGCCTGTTTCTTAGACAGCGGCGCCACCCTTTCCCTTCCTCTTGACGGCTATGGAATCCGTTACCGCTACGGTCTTTTCCAGCAGTCATTTGAAAACGGTTTTCAAAAGGAACAGGCAGACGACTGGTCCCGGTTTGGAGACCCATGGTCGATCCGCCGGGAAGATGAAGCGGTGGAAGTGGCTTTCAAAGGGCAAACCGTACGTGCTGTTCCATATGACATGCCAATTCTAGGCTACCGAAACGGGCATGTTTCCACCCTTCGCCTCTGGCAGGCGGAACCAGTCGTTCCATTTGACTTTGACCTGTTCAACAGCCAAAAATATGCGCAAAGTGTAAAGGAGAAAAATTCTGCTGAAGATATTTCCAGAGTGTTGTATCCAAACGACGACACCCTTGCCGGAAAGCGGCTTCGTTTCAAACAGCAGTACTTTTTCTGCTGTGCCTCACTGACCGACATTATCCGGAAATTTGTAAAGGACCACGGCACCGATTTTTCCTCGTTCCCGGACTGGTACGCCGTTCAACTCAACGACACCCATCCGGTGGTATCCATTCCCGAACTGATTCGCCAGCTCTGCGACTTATATGACGTGCCGTTTGAACAGGCGCTTTCCATTGCGCAGAAAACCTTTGCCTACACCAATCACACCATCATGGCGGAAGCGCTGGAAAAATGGGATATTTCTCTCATCCGCAGCGTTGTGCCCCGCATTGCGGAAATCATCCGAATGATCGACAAGGTACAGCGAAAGGATTTGGAAAGCAGAGGCGTTGAGAAAGATTCTTTCCAAAATCTGGCGATTTTGCAGGGAAAAACCGTCCACATGGCATATCTCGCTATTTATGCGTCCCACTGCGTCAACGGGGTGGCGGAAATCCACACCGAACTGCTCAAACATGACATACTCAAAGACTGGTACCAGCTATACCCAGAACGGTTCCAGAACAAAACGAACGGCATCACCCAGCGGCGCTGGCTGGCGCTCTGCAACCCGGAATTGACCACACTGATAAAAGAACTCTTAGGAAACGATCATTTTCTCACCCATCTGGATGATTTGAATCGATTAAAGTCCTTTGCGGATGACAGTTCCGTACTGGAGCGCTTCCAGCAGATCAAACAACTGAAAAAGAGACAGCTTGCGGCATTTGTGAAAAAGCAGGAAGGGGTCGAGATCAATCCCGAATGGATCTTTGACATTCAAATCAAACGGCTGCACGAATACAAACGTCAGCTGCTCAACGCGTTTTCCATTCTGGCCACCTATTTCGGTATCAAGGACGGGAGCATCCGAAACTTTCATCCTACCGTGTTTTTGTTCGGCGCGAAATCGGCGCCGGGATATTTCCGCGCGAAAGCAGTCATCAAATATATCAACGAAATTGCCCGACTCATCAACAGCGACCCAGACGTAAACCAATTGATGAAAGTGGTTTTTGTTCACAACTACAACGTTTCTTACGCAGAAAAACTAGTTGCGGCGGCTGATCTGTCTGAACAAATCTCCACTGCCGGGACCGAAGCATCCGGAACAGGAAACATGAAATTCATGCTCAACGGCACAGTTACCCTCGGCACACTAGACGGCGCAAATGTGGAGATTGCGGCAGAAGCGGGAGAAGAAAACAACTGCATTTTCGGCCTGACAGTGGAAGAGATCGAGCAGCTAAAACCGAATTACGATCCGGTCAAATATTACGAAAGCAATCCGCTGCTCAAGCGGGTGGTTGATACACTCATCGACGGCACTGTTTCCGACGATGGCACTGGGATGTTTGAGGAGCTTTATAACGCTCTTCTCAAAGGAGCGTCCTGGCATCAGCCGGATCATTACTTCCTGCTGGCAGATTTTGACGACTATCTGCGCACAAAACTCCGCGCAAACGCAGACTATTCCGACCGGACGGCATTTTCGCGCAAATGCTGGATGAATTTAAGCTCCGCCGGAAAATTCAGTTCTGACCGAACGATTCAGCAATACGCAGCTAAAATATGGGAAATCGAACAAATACAGTAACAAAAAGCGGCAGATAAATGTAAAATCTGCCGTTTTTTCGTTGATTCTCCTAAAAAAGAGAAGTATAATAAAAGAAATACAAACGAGGTGATCGCTTGATTTTCTTTTCTGATTTGCCCAGCACACCTATGCAGGTATTCGGGCCTCTTCATATTGCTTTGATTGCGGCAGTAATCGCCGGCATAATACTAATCTATCGTTTTCGCGCTCCCCTTCGGAAATTCGGCCACGAAAAAACACTTTGTTATCTGTTTGCCGGTATTTTGTTTGCCAACATGACCATTTATTACGTTGGGATGATGTTTGCAGGATGCTACGATGTAAAAAAGCATCTTCCGCTGGAGTTTTGCTTTATCACCGGATATCTTTTCATGTACATATTAATAAGTGAAAATAAGAAGCTGTTCCGAATCGTCTATTTCTTCACTTTAATGGGGCCTCTGCCCGCCATCCTGTGGCCGAATCTGACCGGAACATTTGACCGGTATGTGTTTTACCAGTTCATCATCAGCCATCACATCATGCTGCTCATGAGCATTTATACGCTGGTCGTCTTCCGGTACAGAGTTTCTTTCCGCGATATGATTCCCGCGTTTTTCACGGCGATGGGCATATTCGGAGCGGTATTTTGCATCAACCTGTTGTTTGGTACCAATTACATTATGCAGCAAAAACTTCCAGACACAGTGCTGAATCTTTACCCGTTCCTCAGGCAATTTGATGTTCCAGTTTTCTGGCTGTTGATCTGCGGCCTTGCGTGTCTGATCGCCGCGGGAGGACTTGCAAAAGTGTTACAGCGTGACCGTCCCCGCGTGATTCTTTCGCGTTCAGAAACAGCCAAAACGCCGAAAAACGCAGAAAGTGTGCGAATTTACTGCCGATAAAATGCTTTTTCCGAAAATCAGGACAAATTTCTTCAAAGTCTGCTCCGCTGGAATCGTATTTTTGTGAAATTTGCCATTATTTGCACCAGTAAATTTGTGGTATAATACCATAAGTGGCATTTTACAATTTGCCGGATGCAAACGACTGATTTCAAAGGAGACTTTTGCTTGATTCGAGAAGATTTGCGCAATGTTGCGATTATTGCTCACGTTGACCATGGCAAGACCACGCTGGTCGACGAAATGCTCAAACAGGGCGGTGTATACCGCGAAAACCAGGTCGTAGAAGAGCGTGTTATGGACAGCAACGCCCTGGAACGGGAACGCGGCATCACCATTCTGGCCAAAAATACAGCGGCACATTATAAAGGTGTGAAAATCAACATCATCGATACCCCGGGGCACGCGGATTTCGGCGGCGAGGTAGAGCGTGTACTCAAAATGGTGAACGGTGTTATCCTTTTGGTAGATGCGGCGGAAGGCTGCATGCCGCAGACGCGTTTTGTTTTGCAGAAAGCGCTGGAAATGGGCCACCGCATTATTATTGTAGTCAACAAGATCGACCGTCCGGATGCCCGTTTGGACGAGGTCGGCGATGAGGTTCTGGAGCTGTTGCTGGATCTGGATGCTTCGGAAGAGCAATTGGAAAGCCCCATCATTTTCTGTTCCGGGCGTGCAGGTACCGCTTCCCTTTCCCAGTATGAACCGGGGAAAGACTTATCGGTATTGTTTGAAACGATCATTGATTATATTCCGGCACCGGAAGGCGATGAAAACGGCGAGCTTCAGCTTCTTGTATCCTCCATCGACTACAACGATTATGTAGGCCGAATTGCCATTGGCCGGATTGAACGCGGAACGTTGAAAGTCAATCAGGACGTCATGGTCTGTAACTATCATCAGGATCAGGACCCATACAAAAGCCGTGTACAGACCATTTACCAGATTGATGGTCTCAATCGTATTTCAGTTGACAGCGCCAAGGTTGGCGACATTGTCTGCTTTTCCGGTATCAGCGACATCACGATTGGCGATACCATCACCTCTCTTGCCGCGCCTGAACCACTGCCGTTTGTCAAAATCAGCGAGCCGACTGTGGAAATGACCTTCTCAGTCAATGACAGCCCGTTTGCAGGACGGGAAGGAAAATTTGTTACCTCCCGCCAGCTGCGTGAACGGCTGTATAAAGAACTGTTAAAAGACGTTTCTCTCCGCGTGGAGGACGGTGACACCACCGACAGTTTCCGTGTCTGCGGACGCGGCGAAATGCATCTTTCCATCCTGATTGAAACCATGCGCCGGGAAGGGTTTGAGTTTTCAGTCAGCACTCCGCGTGTATTGATGAAAGAGATTGATGGAAAACGTTATGAACCGACTGAACGTCTGCTCATTGATGTTCCGGAAGAATGTGTTGGTTCTGTTATGGAAAAGATGGGAACACGCAAAGCGGAATTGTTGCAGATGCATCCGCAGGGTTCCCGCATGCGAATTGAATACATCATTCCTTCCCGCGGGTTGTTCGGTTACCGCAGCGAATTTTTGACCGATACCAGAGGCGAAGGAATTCTCAACGCTGTGTTCAATGATTACCAGCCCTATAAAGGCGAGATTTCCCGTCGTGTGACCGGTTCCCTGATCTCGTTTGAAACCGGCGACGCGGTCACTTATGGCTTATACAATGCACAGGAGCGCGGAACATTGTTCATTGGTGCGGGCACACCGGTTTATGAGGGCATGATCGTAGGCTGTTCTCCGAAACAGGAAGATCTTGCCGTTAACGTCTGCAAAAAGAAGCAGCTCACCAATACCCGTGCTTCCGGCAGTGACGACGCGCTTCGCCTGACTCCTCCACGCCGGATGAGTTTGGAAGACTGCTTGGAATTTCTTGCAGAGGACGAACTGCTTGAGGTAACGCCGAAAAACCTGCGGCTGCGCAAACGTATTCTCAATAACAGCCAGCGGATGAAAGCAAAATTTAAATCCTGACATAGATCATACAAAAGCCGGTCGCATCAGCGACCGGCTTTTATAAACAAAAAAAGACAGGCTTTCGGCCTGCCGTGCTGATGATTTTGTTGGTGTGATAGTCCTCAAAATCATATCAAGAAGGTGTAAGTTTTTACTTACAGGCTTAGTATACCCAGTACTTGTGAAAAAATTATTTCTTCATAGTTAAATGTATAAGAAATTTCATGTCAAAATTTGTTTCCGAAGATACGAAAGAGCAAGCAAAGTGTTAACGAATTTTTCGGACACATTCTCACAGCTATCCTGACCGAAAACGGATATCCGCAATGGAAAAGCAAATTTAAGGTTTCTTGACATTTCGAAGAAAAATGCTATCATTTTTAACAGATATTACAGAAAGGCCGCTGACTCACTGCGGCAAAGAGGAGAGTCATTATGCTATCCGAACTTCAAAAAGAAATTCTGAAACTTAAACAGGAAACCAATACGGCCATTGTCGCGCACAGTTACCAGTCGCCTGAGATACTGGAGATCGCAGACGTTACCGGCGATTCGTTCGCCTTGAGTGTAGCGGCAACCAAACTAGAGCAAGCGACAGTTTTAATGTGCGGCGTAGGATTTATGGCAGATACTGTCAAGATTTTGTCACCGGAAAAGAAGGTGATACTTGCCTCACCCGAGGCAACCTGCCCAATGGCGGAGCAGATCTCACCTGAACGCGTACTGCAATACCGGAAAGAACATCCGGACCATGCGGTAGTTGCCTATGTCAACACTACGACCGAGCTCAAAGCAGTGGCGGATGTCTGCGTCACCTCTTCCAGCGCGCTGGAAATCGTGAAAAAACTGCCACAGAAGGACATTCTGTTTATCCCCGACCAAAATCTGGGCAGTTATGTGAAAAAAATGCTGCCGGAAAAGAACATCATTCTCTGGAACGGAATGTGTCCGGTACATGGGACCATCACCGAAGAGGAGTGCCTTGCCGTTCTGGACAAGCACCCCGAAGCGGCTGTGCTGATGCACCCTGAGCTTCCGGAAGAGGTGTTAAAACATGCCGATGTGATCGGCTCCACCGCGGCGATCATCCACTATGCGCTCGAACACGATAAACCGTGCGTGATCGGCACAGAGAAAAGCGTTTATGATTATCTTTGCCTGAAAAAGCCGGAACAGAAATTTTATCTGCTCACCAAACGGCTGATCTGCCCGGATATGCGTTTGACCAGCCTGATGGACGTAAAGAAAGCGCTCACCGGAGAGGGCGGCCGGGAGATCTGCTTGGAGGAAGGCCTGCGTCTGAAAGCCAAACATGCCATTGACGAGATGATCCGGCTCGGATAACAGCATTCCAATTTTACGGCATCAAAAAACAGCGTCAGTTTTGCTGACGCTGTTTTTTTGTCTTTCCACAAGACCGACATTGCCCAGATGTGCAGGAAGAACATCCGGAGCATCCTTCCTCTTTCCCGCCGGAGCAGCCACAGCCTTTTCCAAGAAACTGCCGCACCAACGCGCGGATTACAATAAAAAACGAGGCAATGATGAGCAAGATACAAAAAGCAACAATGACACGATCCATTTTCTCTTCCTTATAAAAACGAAAGTACCAGCGAGCCGATCTGATAGATGGCAAGCGAAACCAGGTATGCCACACAGGTTTGATAAAGCGCGGTTCCAACCGCCCATTTTAGGCTGTTCATCTCCCGGCGAATGGTAGCAAACGCGGAGATACAGGGCATGTAGAGCAAAGTAAACGCCATAAACGCATAAGCCGAAAGGGGTGTGAACACCTGTGAAAGCGCCACGTCAGCACTCCCCGCAGCACCGGAAGAATAAAGAACGTTCATAGTGCTGACAACACTTTCTTTTGCCACGAGTCCTGTCAGCAATGAAACAGCCGCCTGCCAGTTTCCGAACCCAAGCGGGACAAAAATGCCCGCAATCACCTTGCCGAGCTGACTGAGCATACTGTCGCCGCTGTCAGTCACAAAATGCAGGGATGTATCAAAACTCTGGAAGAACCAGACAACAACGCTCATGGCAAAAATAATGGTACCGGCCTTGATGAGAAAGCCTTTTCCCTTTTCCCAGGTGCGGATCAGAATCGAACGCAGAGCTGGAAGATGGTACTGTGGGAGCTCCAGCACAAAAGGTGAAAACACGCCACGAAAAACGGTTTTACTGAGCAGTACGCCGCTTGCCATTGCAACGATCATACCGAGTATGTACATGCTGAACACCACGATCTGCTGATTCTCCGCAAAAAACACGCCGGCAAACAGGGCATAAATCGGCATACGCGCACCGCAGGACATA
Source organism: uncultured Oscillospiraceae bacterium (assembly GCA_900552945.1). Classification (GTDB taxonomy): domain Bacteria; phylum Bacillota; class Clostridia; order Oscillospirales; family Ruminococcaceae; genus Metaruminococcus_A; species Metaruminococcus_A gallistercoris. The sequence continues at coordinate 11,083 of USBI01000005.1, read as the reverse complement.
AACGGAGTCAACATGATGGTGAGGTTGCGGTCCTTTTCGTTTTCCAGCGAACGGGCTGCCATAACAGCGGGTGTTGTGCAGCCAAACCCCATCAGCATGGGGATAAATGATTTTCCGGAAAGCCCAAACTTGCGCATGATCTTATCCATGATAAACGCCGCGCGCGCCATATATCCGCTGTCTTCCAAAAACGAGAGAAAAAAGAACAGCAGCAAAATCTGTGGCACGAAGGTAAGAATGGTTCCCACACCGCCAATGACAGCATCCACAAGCAGGCTGTGGGTCCATTCCGGCGCATTTGCCGCAAGCAATCCCTGTTCAACCAACGGGGTCAGAAGACCACTGAATAGGTATTCCACACAACCTTTCAAGAATTCTCCGACCGGGCCGAAGGTGATGCCGAAGATGACAAAAATGATCGCAAAGAAAATGGGAATGGCGAGAAACCGGTTGGTCAGCACCCGGTCGATCCGTTCGGTCACATCCGCTTTTTTCTTCTTCCCTGTTTTCTGAACTGCTGCCGCCACCAGCTGCTCGATTAGACGATAACGGACATCCGCCATGATCGTCGCGCGGTCATGGTTCCCGGTCTTGCGCTGATACTCTTCTACCACCGCATCCATCCGGCGGATAGCATGTTCCGAAAGCTGAAGACGTTTGAAAACGTTCTCATCCTGCTCTACGATCTTGCAGGCATAAAACAGCAGCCGTTCTTCGTCCTCACAGTAATCTGCCAAAATGGAAATCAAATCATTGAGCATATTATCGGCGTGCAGACCGTAACTCAACCGTTTCACGCTGCTTGTCTTGGAAATTTCTTCGGCAGACCGAACCAATTCTTCTACATGATATCCGGTTCTTGCGGAAACCGGAACGACCGGCACACCTAACCGTTCAGAAAGCACATCGCAATCGATTTTCCCACCGGCAGATTCAACCTGATCCATCATATTTATTGCAATAACCGTGGGAATGGATAACTCCAGTACCTGCAAAGAAAGGTAAAGGTTTCGTTCAATGTTGGTACCGTCTACAATGTTGACCACGGCATTCGGATGCCCATCGATGATAAAATCGCGGGTGATGATCTCTTCCATCGTATAAGGAGAAAGCGAATAAACGCCCGGCAGGTCAACGATTTCACATTTTTTATCCGCTGTAAGACCGGACTTTTTTTCCACCGTAACACCAGGCCAGTTTCCCACATACTGGTTAGAACCGGTCAGGCTGTTGAACAGTGACGTCTTTCCGCTGTTCGGGTTGCCGACAAGGCCAATTTTAAGCGCCATGAGCAATCCCTCCATTTTCAGGACCGATCAAAATTTCCCGCGCGTCACTGCCCCGAATAAGCAGCTCATAACCGCGCAGGCTGATCTGAATCGGGTCCCCAAGCGGTGCAACCTTACGCACACATACTTTTGTGCCGGGAATAATACCCATATCTACCAAACGATGTTTGATGGCGCCTTCAGCGCGCACTTCTTTTACGACTGCAACCTCACCTTTGCGCAGTTCTGCCAGCGTTTCAGGAATTTTACGCTTACGCTTCATCTTTTCTTTCATACTCCTCATATGCTTTTCCCTCATGGAATGGATTTACTCCAACCTACAGGGTTATTTATCAAAATTGACACAGCGATTCATTCGCGTTATGATGTAACCGAAGAAGGGGTAAATAATCCTTCCTGCTCAATCCCGGAAGATAACAGGACGGTCCCATCCGTTTGTATCAGGATGCACTCTGCCCCCTCCGTCTGTTCAATGAGATCCATCGCCTTTTCTGAACCAAGCAGAAAAGAGGCTGTGCTGAGCGCATCCGCCTGTGCGGAAGACGCGGCAAGAATTGTAACCGATTCCAAGTCAGTCTGAGCCGGGAAGCCGGTTTTCGGGTCCAGAATGTGATGATACAGCACCCCATCCTGCTCAAAACAACGTTCATAAATTCCAGAAGTGACCACCGAACAGTCGGAAACACGAACCGAACCAATGATTTCGGTATGTTCTGCGAATGGTCTTTGGATGCCGACATTCCACGGAGTGTTTTCCGCCTTTTCACCGATGACACAAACATTGCCGCCCAAGTTTACGATTCCGCGTGTCACGCCGTTTTCCTTTAAAAACTCCACACAGCGGTCAGCGATGTACCCCTTTGCCACGGCACCCAAATCAAGCTGGGTACCAGCCGGAACGGTGACGGTATTCCCATCCACCACAACATTCCGGTAATCGACTGTTTGAAGCGCCTGCGCGACGGTTTGTTCATCCGGAACGGACGGTGTATCCGATAAAAAATCCCACAAACTGCTCACAGAACCAATGGTGATGTCAAATGCGCCGTCGGTCAAAGCCGAATATTGCAGCGCAAAATCAATCAGTTTCGCTGTTTCCGGCGAAACGGTGACCGGCATTCCCTGTGATTGATTGATTTGAGAGATTTCGCTTGTTTCTATGGTTCGGCTGAATTTTTCTTCATACTCTTTACAGAGTGAAAACGCCTGTTCAATCAGTGCGTCATCTCCGCCTTCATGCAAGGTGATTTCACAAACTGTATTTAAAAGGAATTCGGTTGAAGAACATTCGGATGATGTCTGGCAACCGGAAAGCACAGTTGTGACGCAAACAAACACAACTATTACAGCCACTACCCGCCGCAGGAGCGGCATAATTTGTTTTATACCAAAAATAACAGGAGGCCTCCTTTGTTTAAAAAAGCCGATTTTTTTCTAATCTTGCTTCTGCTTGCCGCAGGATTTGGCATTTCTTTCTGGTTTCTTCCCAGTTCAAAAGCCGCAGAAGACAGCATGATAACCATTACTGTAAACGGTACATTATACGGGACCTACCCACTTTCTCAGAACCAAGAGCTGGAAATTCAAAATGAAAGCGGTTACAACAAAGTCCTGATTCAAGACGGAACAGTGCAGGTAGAGGAAGCTAACTGCACCGGCCAGCAATGTGTCCGCCAAGGCAGGATTACCTCCCCCGGTCAAAGCATCGTCTGTCTTCCAAACCGGGTCGTCACCCAAATCACAGGCGGCGAAACACCATACGATACTATTGTATCATAACGGAGGCATAAATGGCAAAAAAAATTACATGTTGTGCGCTATTTGCTGTTTTTGCACTGGCGCTTTCCTATCTTGAACGGCTTATCCCTCCCCTGATAACCATTCCGGGAATCAAACTGGGGTTAGCAAATATTGCGGTCATCAGCGTGCTGTACCTGTTTGGTATGCGCTATGCGTTTCTGGTCAGTGTAACAAGAATTCTGCTTGCGGGTCTTTTATTCGGTGATTTGAACAGCCTGTTTTTCAGCCTGTGCGGCGGAATGCTCAGCTTTTGCGTCATCTGTCTTCTTGTAAAAGTAAACTGCTTTGGTTTTGCCGGCATCAGTGCTGCCGGAGGGGGATTTCACAACATCGGCCAGTTGGCGGCGGCTTCGCTCGTTCTTTCCACCGGTGCTGTCTGGTACTACCTGCCGGTTTTGCTGATTTCCGGAACGATCACTGGTATCTTGAACGGAATTATTTCATGGCTGATTGTCAAGCGAATGACTGTTTTCTTTAAAGGCAGCTGTTATCCCGTCTGACCAAGAAAGGAACCCTGTATGAAGAAATGTCCATTTTGCGGAACTGAGTATGACACACCGTTTTGTCCAAACGGCTGCGACGTACCTGCCGCGCCGTATATCACCCAGCGTCAGCAGGATGAGCAAGGATGCCCGTTCTGCGGCAGCAACAGAATCCAGGTGAAAAAGATTGAAAAAAAGAGGTTGTTTGGTAAAAAGACCAAAACCAAACTGGTTCGATTTTGTACAACCTGTGGCCGCATATTTCGGTGAAAGAACTATACGTCAACTAATTTTTCGATTATAGGTTGACGTATAGTTCGAATCATGATATACTAAAAGCATCAGAAACAGAAAGGTGCTTTTTTATGAAGATTCGAAGAATTGCGTTTATTGGCGTTTTTGCAGCGCTGACCGCCGTTTTGGCACAAATCTCATTTCCCATTCCTTTTACTAACGTACCGTTTACGCTGGCGATTGCCGGCGTTATGCTGACCGGAGCCATCCTGCCGCCGGTTGACGCGTTTTTTGCGTTGCTTGCTTACCTGCTCGTAGGGCTTGCGGGTGTTCCTGTCTACTCTCAGTTCACCGCGGGACCGGGTATCCTTTTCGGCATTACCGGCGGATATATTTTCGGTTATGCCGCCATGGCGCCGATCATTGCTTTTGCCGCAAAACGGTTTCAAAAACATCTCTATCCCGCTTTGATTGTGGGTATGATCGTGGGACTCGCCGCCTGTTACATCATTGGAACAGCCTGGTATATGCTCCTGACTGGTGCCGATCTTGTCGTCGCTCTTTCCGGCTGTGTGATTCCGTTCATTATTCCGGATTTGATCAAAGCAGTGTTGATGGCATCTTTGGCGATCGCTCTGCGCAAAGCACTGAGCAAAGCAAATCTTTATACTTTCGCCTAAGTGGTTTTGTTGAACATAAGAAGTATAAACAACTTATATAGGAAAAGCGCCGGAGAATCCCGGCGCTTTTTGCTATTCAATATGCATGACAAGCATTAAAACTGTCATGATGGTAATGCTGATGATAATGGTGACCGAACCGGCAAAACCCGCCAGGCCCTGATCCCCTTTCAGTTTTTCGGTAAAGGCCGGAGCCAACGCAGAAACAGGAGCAAACACTACAATTGCCAACACCTGCCGAATCTGCAAAGAAAACGGAGTGCAGAAATAAAAGAACGCTGAAAGCCCGCCGGCGCAGAGATAACGAACGAGAAGGGTCAGCCCGATTGCTTTCAGGTAAGACTTTTTAAACTCGATCTTCATCATCATGCCGATCATCATCATCGCCGCAAATCCGTTCGCCGCCGCAATCGTAGATGACAAGGTCACGATTGGTTCCGGGATTTTGATTTGTATCAGCGTAAGAAGCAGCATGAGAAGGTAGGTATCAAACGGAACCGACGTAAACAACCGTTTGAGGATCGCTTTCGGGCCCATCCGTTCCCCTTCTCCGCCAGTCGCCGCAGAAGCAAGGGTATAATTGCCGCCGGTGCACATCAAAGAATTACCTATATCAAACATGCAGGTAGCGACCACGCCAAACGCACCGAAAAAGTTCTGCACAAACGGCAGAGTAAACGAACCAATGTTATAACCGGGAAAACACATCATGTAAAACGCGCGGAGCTTTTTGCTTTTTCCAATGGATGCCAGAAAACCGAATGCTCCCATGATAAAGTTGAGCACAAGGCCCAAAATCACAAGGATGAACAGTGAATCGTCCTTCTCAAAGCCGGCGAAACTTGTAATGACCGCCGCCGGAAGAGTGATATTGATGGCGATCTTGGTCATTACCTTGTAATCATCCTCACGAAAAAAACGAAACCGTTTAAGCGCATAACCAAGCAGAATCACCAGAATAAAAGACCCTGCTTTAAAAAGCACGTTTGCCATGAAAATTCCCCTTTTTGTACGTCATTTCTGAATGGATAAAATAGAATAGAGTTGCTGGAACGTTTGTATTTCATAGGTCGGGCACGGAGCTTCCGGCGGGCGTTTGGTTCCGTTTGGATTAAACCAGCAGCTGTCGATTCCCGCGTTGACGGCGCCTTGAATGTCTGACGACAGAGAATCACCGAACACGAGCGGACAGCTTCTCTCTGCCTCGCTGAGTTTCGAAAAGACATAATCAAAATAGCCGATGGACGGTTTTTGCGCGCCCGCATCTTCCGAAACAAAAATGCCACTGAGATATTTCGCAAGTCCGCTTTTCTCGATTCGCTGATACTGCGTTTTAGAAACGCCGTTGGTGATGATATAAAGCGGGTAACATCTGCTTAAATCCTCACAGAGTTTCAGCGCTCCGGGAACAAGAAAAGCGCATTCGCCCAACTTTTCCCGGTAGAACCGCTCCGCGACAATGCCATCCTCCGAAACTTCTAACTCTTCAAACAATCTGGTAAACCGACGGCTGGAAATATCACCTTTGGATATCTCGCCCCGCTCAAACTGCTTCCAAAGCCCGTGATTGATGGCGGAATACCGAGAAACGACCGTATCATCCGCCGTGCGGCCAAAGTGCTCAAATACCTGTTTGACACACGCGGCTTCCGCCGCTTTAAAATCCAGAAGCGTATCATCCGCATCCAGTAATAATGCGGTATAGCGTTTCATACCATCCCCCCAGTTTGAACGATTCTGCTTACATTATATCACGATTCTTTTTCGGAACAAGAAGCCTGCCCGGTGAAATATGCTTCATTGTACTGCACGGCGGGGTCATCCGGTTTGAGTTTCTTTGCTTTTTGATGATAAGCATACGCCTGTTCCCGCTCTCCCAACCGGTCATAGCAAACACACAGCTGCATATATGGAATAAAATCGGCGCAATCCGGATTTCGGAATCCAAGCGGATGTTCCGGCAGCTGACAGCGGCAGGCAGTCTCATACCAGAACACGGCCTGCCGATACGCTCCGCATTGTATAAAATACTGCCCCAGCGCACAGCAGACCTCCGGGCGAGGCAGATCATAAGAAAAACTGTGCAGCAAAGCCGTTAGCCCACGATCCCGTTCTCCCGCGGCAAAGTAACAATCAGCCATACAAAGGCAGGCTGAGATGTTATCTTCCACCCATCCTTTTCCCTCTTTTAAAAAAGCGGAAAAACAGGAAGCGGCCTGCTGGTACCGTTTATGGTCAAATAATTCCCGGGCGTAATAATACTGTTCCCGCGGAGACAATGAGATTCCCTGGCTGAGCATGGTTTCGTAAATTTTCAGATTGCGGTCCGGAGCGGAGGGGTGCGTTTTGCGATGGGTCACCGCAATGTTGGAAAACAGGAGATTCCCCTCCGGCGGAATGATCTCATGCACTCGCCCTTCCCAGTGAAATTTTCCCGTTCGCACCAGCCGCTCCCGGTAATAGCCAAAAGTCGGATTACCCTGTGTGTCAAAACTGATGTTGTATTTCATCAACACGACATCCACGTCCGGAGATAAATTGTCTTTCAAATTCAAAAATGCCTCCCGGTCTGCCGGTAACAGCAGGTCATCCGCATCCAGCCAAAGGGTATAATCGTTCCGCGCGAACGAAAACGCGAAATTTCGCGCGGCGGAAAAATCATCCCTCCAGTCAAAATAGTAAACCTGATTTGTAAATTGACGAGCGATTTCCACCGTTTTGTCAGTTGACCCGGTATCCACCACAATGATCTCATCCGCAATTCCCCGTACACTTTCTAAACAACGGGCCAATACATCTTCCTCGTTTTTAACGATCATACACAAACTGATCCCGACCATAAAATGCCCCCTTTGAATACAACCTATATGTATTCAAAAACAGGGGCGGTTATTTCCCCGCGGCTGCGCAGGTTCGCAGACACCGGCTTTTCGGTCCGCTTGCTGGGTCATAACGCGCAAAAAGCCCCCGAAGTTTGAACTTCGGGGGCTTTTGTTCTTATTTATTGGAAAAGAGCGGTTCACAGGTAATGTTGACTCCCAAACGGCGGAACACCTTTTCATCCACCTGAGAAAGGATGACGGAAGAGTGCACCTCACAGCCGCGCAGCTTATTCAACTGCTCCATAGCAAGTTCAGCAGTCGGGTTGGTCGCGGCACAGATGGAAAGAGCAATAAGCACTTCATCCGTATGCAAGCGCGGATTCCGGTTGCCGAGATGATCCACCTTCAAGTGCTGGATTGGTTCAATGATAACTGGCGAGATGAGATGAATCTCATCGCTGATGCCGCCAAGTGTTTTCAGCGCATTGAGAAGCAGCGCCGAGGACGCACCAAGCAGATCAGTCGTCTTTCCGGTTACGATGCTCCCATCCGGCAGTTCCATTGCCGCGGCAGGCGCTCCGGTCAGAGCAGCCACCTGAAGCGCAGGTGCGATTACCGCGCGGTCATGTACACCAATACCGGCTTTTTTCATGAGCAGTTCAATGCGGATAACCTCTTCCTCGTTGACAGTCCCCTGACGCTGACCACAAAGCGCGGTATAGTACCGGCGAAGGATCTCCTGACAGGCGGCTTGTCTCACCGCATCATCATCAATAATACAGTTGCCTGCCATATTCACGCCCATATCCGTCGGGGATTTATAAGGGCATTCGCCCATGATCTTTTCAAACATTGCTGTGACGACCGGGAAAATTTCTACATCCCGGTTATAGTTGACGGTCGTCTGACCGTAAGCCTCAAGGTGGAACGGGTCGATCATGTTGACATCGTCAAGGTCAGCAGTAGCCGCTTCATAGGCCAGATTGACCGGGTGTTTCAGGGGCAGATTCCAAATCGGAAAGGTTTCAAATTTGGCATAACCGGCTTTGATACCGCGTTTGTATTCATGATACAGCTGAGAAAGACAGGTTGCCATCTTTCCGCTTCCCGGACCGGGAGCGGTAATGACTACCAGCTCACGGGTCGTCTCAATGTACTCGTTTTTGCCGTAACCCTCATCGCTTACGATTTTGGAAATATCAGACGGATACCCCTCAATGGGATAATGACGGTAAACTTTAACCCCAAGGGCCTCCAGACGCTTCTGAAACGCTTCCGCTGTCGGCTGATTCTGATACTGGGTTAACACGACACTGCCCACATAAAGGCCAATGCTGCGAAATCCGCTGATCAGCCGCAACACGTCTACGTCATAGGTGATGCCAAGGTCACCGCGAAGTTTATTCTTTTCAATATCAGCCGAATTGATTACAATAACGATTTCGACCTGCTCTTTAAGCTGAAGGAGCATTTTCAGTTTACTGTCCGGCTCAAATCCGGGCAGAACACGCGAAGCGTGATAATCATCAAACAGCTTTCCACCGAATTCAAGATACAATTTCCCACCGAACTGGGCAATCCGCTCCTTGATGTGAGCTGACTGCATGCTCAGGTATTTATCGTTATCAAAACCAATCCGCTTCATACTCATTACCCCTTCCTAAAAAACAAAACACTTATTTATTATACCGAAAAAATCGTCTTTTTTCAACAAACTGCTTTAAAAAACAGTTCCAAAATTCGTCCGAAAATCACCACAGTTTTTATACAGGTACTTTAACAGCTGGTGAGTCTAAAATGTAATTAAAATTTAAATAAAAAATTTAAAGTTTTTTGCTCATAACACAAAAAAAGGCAATATTTTTCTGAACGTCCAAAACTTTTTCCCGCTTTTTTCCGAAAAATACCTTGATATAATAAAATTAGTTTATGGATAAGAAAGGATGAAACAATATGAACGTCTTTCATCTTCGTGTAAATCATTTAAAAAACCCTTTGGGATACGATCTTGGCATCCCTTATTTTTCATGGAAAACTGAAAGTGACCTTTCACAAAAACAAGCTGCCGCTCAGCTCATTATTGCGGTTGATCCGGACTTTTCCGAAATTTGTTTTGACAGCGGAAAAGCTGATTTAGATAGTCTTGGTACCAAAGCGGCATTTCGCATGGAATGGGGTCACCGTTACTACTGGAAGGTACAGGTATGGGGTGACCGTGGCGACACGGCAGTAAGTGAAACTGCCTGGTTTGAACTGGGCATTTCAAAAGAAGGGCCTGGAGGTACCCAGTGGATCACTGCTGATTTTGGAAAACAGCATCCGCTGTTCCGCAAAACCTTTGATGTCTGCGGTGAGCTTTCTCGCGCCCGTCTGTATGTATGCGGTCTGGGTTTGTATGAGGCTTATTTAAACGGCAAAAAAGTTGGAGACGAGTATCTTACTCCCTACTGCAACGACTATGACAGCTGGCAGCAGGTACAAACCTATGAAATTACCGGCATGATAAAGCAAGGGAAAAACGCTCTTGGCGTTATGCTTGGAAACGGATGGTACAAAGGACGAATCGGTTACGACAACTGGGAAAATCCTTTGTACGGAGAAGAGTTTGTATTATACAGCATCACGGAATTGTCTTATGCTGACGGGCGGAAAGAATGGATTCGCACCGATGAAAGCTGGTTCACTGCCCCAGGGCCTGTGATGGATTCCGGCATTTACGACGGCGAGATTTACGACGCAAATCAGGAGATTGCACATTGGGCGGAAGCAGATTGCGATTATCCGGACTGGCAGCCCGCTAAGCTGTTTGGAAAGCGGTTTCTAGGCCTGTCCGACCGTCTCAGCCCGCCGGTTCTGGTGCATGAGCGGTTAAAGCCGGTTGAAGTGATCCACACACCCGCAGGAGAAACCGTACTTGACTTCGGTCAGAACATGACCGGATGGGTGGAAGTTCAGCTGGATCTTCCGAAAGGAAAAGAACTTCACCTGCAGTATGGCGAGATTCTGCAAAACGAGTGTTTTTACCGGGATAATCTGCGCACCGCTCAAGCAGAATACACCTACCGTTCAAATGGTACACCCGCGCTGGTTCGCCCCCACTTTACTTTTTATGGATTCCGTTATGTAAAAGTGGAAGGAGTTGAAAACGTTTGTCCGGCGGATTTCACCGCGTGTGTTCTTCACTCACAACTCAAACAGATCGGCCGGATTGAAACAAGCAATCCCAAAATCAACCGACTTTATCTCAACACCGTTTGGGGGCAGAAAGGCAATTTCCTGGATGTACCGACCGACTGCCCGCAGCGCGACGAGCGCCTTGGCTGGACCGGTGACACCCAAATCTTCTCCGGAACCGGCTGTTTCCACATGGATTCCGCGGCATTTTATCATAAGTTCATGGTTGATACCATGAAAGAACAGGGAAAATTAGGCGGCAGTGTTCCATATGTAGTTCCCCAGATGATCCGTTCGGATGGGTTCCCCGTTCCGGCAGGTTCCTGTGCCTGGAGCGATGTTGCAACCATTGTTCCGTGGAACTGTTACCTGCATTACGGAAACAAAGGAATGCTGGAAAAACAGTACCGCTGTATGCGCGACTGGGTGGATTATATCTATGAACAAGATGAAGCAGACGGCGGGCGGCGGCTCTGGCAAACCGGATTTCATCTGGCAGACTGGCTGGCACTCAACAGCCCCACCGGCGATTACGATGATCGTTTAGGCGGCACCGATATGCATTATGTTGCTTCTGCTTATTACTATTATTCCACATCTCT